>JAHELE010000144.1 GCA_024644345.1 Actinomycetes bacterium
GACCCTCATCGGTCAACACCAACGTCTCAGCAGCCACCCGAGCCACCGACCCAGCCGTCTCAGCAATCTGAGCAGCCGTCGCCGCCAACTCCTCCACCGTCGCCGTCGTCTCCGTCACCGTTGCCGATTGTTCGTTGGCTGAACCGGCCTGTTGCTGGGCAGTTGCGCGCATCTGCACGGCTGCCTGGGCCAGCTGCGCACCGTGGCCCTGAGCCTGCGCGACTAGCGCCCTCAGCCGTTCCAGGGTGTCCTCGAACGACTGGGCGAGGACGGCCAGGCGTTCGTCATTGAAGTCAACGGGAAGCTGGACTGCGAGGTTGCCAGCCGACGCCTGGTTGAGCGCCTCGGTCAGGTCGGCCAGGCGGTCGTTGAGGTGATCACGTTCACTCTTCATCTCGCGGGAGCTCTCTCGACTCCGCCGGAAGTACCTGGCGTAAGAGAACACCGCGTAGGCGAGCAGCGGAATACCCAGAGCCAGAAGTGCGATCAACAGAGGAGAGACCGCAGCACCAAGTCCGGTGACGACGAGCGGTTGGGATGCAGCAATGAGCCAGCTGTTCTCGTTGACAAGCTGAAGGGTGTCCGAGGGCTCCATCTGCACGTACGCGATGCGTTCATCGCCGATCGTGGTGAGTCCTGAAGAGGCAAACGACTGTGCCGCCGTAGTGAACGTGGCGTCCTGAGTCTGACCGAACTCCGTTGCCGAGACCTGCGCGGAGCGACTGTCGATCGCCACTTCCCCGGTGCCCTCGCTGATGACGCGCATCGTCGCATCACCCTCGCGGGCCAGTACCTGCGTACGCAGTGCACTCATCGTCAGTTCGAAGTACAGGACACCAGTCTTCTGACCCCGGACAACGACGGTCGTGGCATTGCCGATGACCCACTCGTTGGTCTCCTTGGAGAAGTACGGCGCCGATTGGTACAGCCAGCCTTTCGGCAGAGCCATGGCGTCTTCGAAGAAGGGCAGTTTCTTGTCCGCGTTGCTCTCGAGGGTGACCGGTGGGGAAGGGAACTCATTCACGACCTCGGCGATCTCTGCTCCGGTCCGGGCATCGGCCAACCCTGAGCGAGAAATCGAACCAGGGAACAACGTCTGCTGGTACACGAGCAGATCGACGATGTCCTGCCGGGGACCGATGTCGGACTCGACCTTGGACGCAGTGCTGCCAGGGGCGTTGAAGAACTGATTGAACACGGTGTCCTTGGCAGTGAGCAGCCCGATAGCTCCGGCTCGCTCGAACTGCTTGCCGATCAACACCTCGCTGTTGGCGGCGGCGGTCCGTAGCTCGGCATTCTGGTCGTTGGCGTTCTCACTGGCCGCCTGAGTGGCCTGCCAGGTAAGCCCGACGGCGGACGAGAGCAGCACGAGGCCCAGCACCAGCGCGGGAACGCGCATGCTTCGCATCGTGACCCTCCGTGACCCCACAAGCCCCTGTCCTGGAGGGAATCGGCAGGTGGGGTGCCGTGGTTGAGCCCAGTGGACACCCCCAAGGAGGTACCACCGTGCTGTTCGGACGCCCATCGGCGACCCTGCCCACCCCCCAGCAAGCCCTGCCCGGCCGTAGCCAACCGGCTTTCGAGGTGCCCGAACGGCATGCTGTGCTTGGAACCCCCATCGCCGGGCCGGTTCCGGATGGCATGGCCGAGGCGTTCTTCGGCATGGGCTGCTTCTGGGGCGCCGAACGGCGTTTCTGGCAGCTCAGCGGCGTCTACACCACGGCTGTGGGCTACCAGGGTGGGCAGACCCCGAACCCCACCTACGACGAGACCTGCACCGGGATGACCGGCCACACCGAAGCTGTACGAGTCGTGTACGACCCAGCCGTCGTCTCCTACGGTGACCTGCTGAAGGTGTTCTGGGAGACCCACGACCCGACGCAGGGATTCAGGCAGGGCAACGACCAGGGCTCGCAGTACCGGTCGGCGCTCTACTGGACCAGCGATGACCAGCGCGATGCGGCAGAGGCATCCCGCACCAGCTACCAGGACGCCTTGACCAGGGCCGGCCTTGGGGCGATCACCACTGAACTGCTGCCGGCGCCGCACTTCTACTACGCCGAGGACTACCACCAGCAGTACCTGGCGAAGGTGCCGAACGGCTACGACTGCCACGCGAATACCGGCATCCCGTACCCGGCCTAGATCGCACCGAGTGCACACCTGGATGACATCTTTCGGCGTCGAATCCGGAGCACTCAGCCACATTGCGGAAGTTTGGTGAGGCCATAGCCTCACCAAACTTCCGCAATCCGAGAGGTGGTGGTGGCCTACCAGAGTCGCTCGGGGTAGGTGGCGTCTGCCATGACCCGGTGCACGCCCCAGGCCAGGACCGCCACCAGAACCGCGAGCGCGCAGAGCAAGGGCAACGCCCGGGCGGCATCGGCGGGGCTGAAGTCGGCCAGCGCAGCGATCATCGCGATCGCAATCGCAGGTGAATGCAACGCGCCGACGAGGTGCATGAAGAGCAGCGTCAGTGACCCAGCCACCAGCGCGTCGAGAAGCACCGGACCGGACGCCAACGCCAAGCCCAACCCGAAGGACCCCGCGATCAGGTACGAAGCGACGATCCGCCCGGGCCTGGCACTGGCCGCTGTGGGATTCGCCACCACGAGCACGAAGCTGACGGCCGGTGGCACTAGAAGTGGAGCCAGCACACTCTGCTGGGCATGCAGTGCGGCATACAGGATGAGCAGAACAGCGAGGCCGGCCGACTCAACGGCGACGAGCGGCAATGCTCTTCGCAGGGGCAGCCGTTCGGCGAGGTCGTCGACAGGCTGGGCCCGGCGCATCCTGAAGGGCGAAGTCAC
Source organism: Actinomycetes bacterium (assembly GCA_024644345.1). Taxonomy (GTDB): domain Bacteria; phylum Actinomycetota; class Actinomycetes; order JAHEKZ01; family JAHEKZ01; genus JAHEKZ01. The sequence goes on from JAHELE010000144.1 coordinate 2,811, forward strand.
CGCCGTCTCCTCCCTGGCAACACGATGGGTCCGGCGGCTACGTGGCCAGGAATCCGAGCAGGTCCTGACGGGTCAGAACCCCGATTGGCTTGCCGTCCTCGAGGACGACGACGGCATCCGCCTTCTCTAGCGCGCTCACGGCAACCGAGGCCGGTTCGCCGGCACCGATGCCGGGCAGAGCGGGCGACATGTGGTCCTCCACCCGGTCGGACAGCTTGGCCGTTCCAGTGAAGAGGGCGTCCAGCAGATCACGTTCGATGACCGATCCGGCCACCTCAGCGGCCATCACCGGTGGCTCGGCTCGCACTACCGGCATCTGCGAGACGCCGAACTCACGCAGGATCTCGATCGCCTCGGCCAGTGTCTCGTTCGGGTGTGTATGGACGAACGTCGGAAGGTCGCCACTCTTGGTCCGCAAGACGTTGCCGACTGACTGGGTCTCAGCCTGCTCGGGCAAGAACCCGTACTGCGCCAGCCACTCGTCGTTGAACACCTTGGAGAGGTACCCGCGCCCCGAGTCGGGGAGAATGACCACCACCATGTCGTCCGCGGTCAGCCGCGCTGCAACCTCGACCGCAGCGACCACCGCCATCCCGCACGAACCTCCCACGAGCAAGCCCTCCTCGCGAGCCAGGCGACGCGTCATCGCGAAGGAGTCGGCGTCGCTGACGGCAATCACCTCGTCAACCAGCGACGGGTCGTAGGTGGTCGGCCAGAAGTCCTCACCGACGCCCTCAACGAGATACGGGCGACCCGTTCCGCCGGAGTAGACCGAGCCCTCCGGGTCAGCTCCGATGATCTGCACCCGCCCGTCGGACACCTCCTTGAGGTAGCGACCCGTGCCGGTGATGGTGCCACCCGTGCCGACCCCCGACACGAAGTGCGTGATGCGTCCGTCGGTCTGACGCCACAGCTCTGGTCCGGTCTGCTCGTAGTGCGACATGGGGTTGTTCTGGTTCGCGTACTGGTCGGGTTTCCACGCATTCGGGATGTCGCGGGCCAACCGGTCACTCACGTTGTAGTACGAGTCTGGGTGCTCCGGCGGGACCGCCGTCGGGCAGACCACAACCTCCGCGCCATACGCCTTCAGCACGTTGATCTTGTCCTGGCTGACTTTGTCAGGCACCACGAACACGCACGAGTAGCCCCGCTGTTGGGCGACCAGAGCCAGGCCGACCCCGGTGTTGCCGGAGGTCGGCTCGACGATCGTGCCGCCTGGTGTCAACAGACCCTCGCGCTCAGCGGCGTCCACCATCCGCAACGCAATCCGGTCTTTCACCGAGCCGCCAGGGTTGAAGTACTCCACTTTGGCGTACACAGGCGCGCCACCACTGCTCGTCACCTTGTGCAGGCGGATGAGCGGGGTGTTTCCGATCAGATCGATCACCGAGTCGAAGGTTTCCACGTCCTGCAGCCTACGACCGGGCCACGCCTGTCCACGGCCGGCCGCTTCTCGACTACCGTAGATCGCTGGCCAGACGCCACGGTCAGCGCGGAAGGAGGCGAGATGAGTCGAGCGAGTCGAGCGCGAGCCATCGCCTCCGCAGCGGCCGTGGGCGGCGCGGGGCTCGTCGGCGCAGGTGGCGTCATCTACGGCGTTCTTCTCGGACAGTCGAGGCTCGCTCGGCACCGAATCGGTGAGCCACGAACCTCCCCTCCAGCCGCCGATGCCACCTACGGAACCGGCGGCGACCCGATTGACCTGGTCGTCTTTGGCGACTCGGGGGCGGCCGGGTTTGGCGTCGAGCGGCCCCAGGAGACAACTGCCGCCGTCATCGCCGCTGGGCTGGCGTCGCGTCTTCACCGTTGCGTCCAGCTGCGGTGCGTCGCCGTCGTCGGTGCGCAAAGCGCCGACCTGCAGCAGCAGATCGACTCAATCGACCCGGAGTGGCCGCAGGTCGCAGTGATCGCCGTCGGCGCCAACGATGTGACGCACCGCATACCGCCCGGGCGATCGATTTCGCTGCTCACGACCGCCATCGAGCGCCTCCGCGAGCACGACGTGGAGGTCGTAGTCGCGACCTGTCCCGACCTCGGGACGATCCGGCCGATACCGCACCCCCTGCGCTGGGTGGCACGCCGCTGGAGCAGGTCGCTGGCAGCCGCCCAGACGGTCGCCGCCGTGGCTGCCGGCGCGCGCAGCGTCGCAGTCGCCGATCTGCTCGGTTCAGAGTTCGACGCCCACCCCGACACGATGTTCGGTCCCGACCAGTTCCACCCCTCCGCCGCCGGATACCGAGCCCTTGGTGAGGCCATCGTCCCCAGCCTCGCTGACGCGGTCACCCAGCCTGTCGAGCCACAGAAGAATGCGGCCAACCTCGATCTGGCCCAGGCCGCCGCTCGCGCAGCCGAAGTGGGGGGTGCCGAGGTCACTAGCGATCGTGGGTCACGCGTCCGCGGGCTCCTGCGTCTGCGGCGCCCGCAGGCGCCAGCAACCAGCGATCGCTAGATTCCCGCGGGAGGCTAGAAGGCCGCCCTCAGCTGGTCGATCCGGTGACGCCACTCGGCGAGCGCCGCGTCTCGCCCCGGTTCCTGGTCCACCCAGTCGAGGAAGTCGCGACCCACGACGGCCAGCTGGTCGCCGCTGGCCAGCGGATGCAGCCGAGGCACCGGGTGAGGCACGCGCTGCGTCGACGCCGCCCACGAGGCCAGCGCTTGGCTGGCCTCAGCCGCGGAGGCCCCACCGAGCCCCTCAACAGGCCTGATCAGCCGCGACTCGGACGCTGAGCGCAAGCGGTCAGAGAGTCGCCCGAGGCTGGCCCGGTCGCTGTCCAGGGTGCCCACATCGGCACGCTATCTCGGGACCTTTCGGGTCTTGCGGCGCGGGGCACACTGGGGCACGGTAGAGCCACGTTCTCCTCCAGCAACGGGAGTTGCCATGTCTTCTCTGCACCACTCCGAAGAGA
>JAHELE010000145.1 GCA_024644345.1 Actinomycetes bacterium
CTGAGCGCGCTAGCCGTGATTTCAAGCCAATTCTCGTAGGGATGCGGTGCCCCACCCTGGTACTGCAAGAGGGTCACCACATCGGTGACAACGACGCACCCGACGACCACCGCGAAGGCCGCCCAGACGCCCCGGTGGCGGACACCACCTGCCGGCGCTGGGCCTGGCCGGCCCGCGGTCATCATCGAGTGCCAGGCAGCCAGAGCCCCACACGTGCAGGCTGGACCGTCTCGTCAAGGGCCCCAAGGAGCTCGGACGTCACCACATCCGGGTCTACCTCGTGCACGAGGCGCATGCTGAACTCCTGGATCACCTGTTCCGCGCTGAAGCGTTCACGGTCGAATCGACGATCCACCGCACGACGGGTGCGCACGAGGACGGGCCGGAAGAGTGCCGCGGCCGTCAGGGTGGCTACAGCTACCGGCAACGTGCTCGACAGCGGGAGGAGCCAGCTGATGGCCGTCACGACGAGGGCGTAGACACCGATCAAGATCCCCGTGACCAGCGCGTAGGACGTGGTGCGACTGACGATCCGGTCGATGTCATAGAGCCGATACCGCATGATCGCCACCCCGAACGAGACCGGGATGAGGATGAACGACAGCAGGGTCGACATCTGGAGCATCAGCAGCCACGCCGGATATCCCTCCCCGAACCACCTCGACTGGGTGCTGTCGAAACCGACCTTCCAGTCATAGACGAGCGACACGACCAGCGTCAGCCCGTACCACCCGACGACCCAGGCTCCCGCGAACGCCAACCATCTGACCTGGAGACGTTCGACGGCATCAGCTCTCCGGTAGCGAAAAACCAGCGACGCCGCACTGATGATCATGGCGGCGGGCAGGAGGGCGACTAAGACGTTCAGGTGACGAGCCCAGGAGAAGTAGTAGGGATTGTCTGCCCCGTCCACGGTGACTTCCGCCGACGTCGTGACCACGAAGGAGACCACCACCGGCATGACGATGCAGAACCACGAGAAGGCTCGCCACTGTGGGCTGGGCAATGTTCCATCAGGAAAACGGAGCAACAGGTGGATCGTCATCAGCGCTACGGGAATGACCCAAGACCCGTCAAAGGGGACGGTGAGGGCGACCGCCCACGCAACACCAGTCACCAGCAGCAGCATGGCCTCGGGGTTGTGGGGTTGCTTCAGGGCGACAACGGCTCCCACGGCCAGAAACGTCGCCGGAACCACGAGGGCCACGAGGTCGGCGGCAGTGGCGAAGACGGTAGCAAAGGCCATCAGCCCGACCCCGCCAGCGAGGACCGTGATGACCGCAGCTCGTGACCTCATGCCAGCTCCGGAGCCTCTACAAGGGGCGCAGGCACCCACACGGCACGAGCCGATGGCCCGAAGACCCGGTCCACGACCGACTCGAGGTCACCTAGCACTTCGTCGACGCCGCGAGCCGACTGCAGCAGCTGGGAGAACTCAGCCACAGCGAGCCCGGCATCGTAGTGATCCCGATCGAATCGCCGGTCGACAACCAGGCGAACCCGTCGGAGCAGCGGCCGGAAGAGCGCCGCGACGAGCAGCGTGGCCGCCGCCACTGCCAGACTCCCCGACTCCGGAAGCAACGAGCTCACCGTCGTCACGATCAGCGCGTAGCAGACGAGCAACGTGCCAGTGACAATCGCGTAGGAAGTCGTCCTGCTGATGATCCGGTCGATGTCGTACAGCCGGTACCGCATGATCGCCACACCGCACGACACCGGGAATGCGCTGATGACAAGGGCCTCGACGACCATCAGCCACACCAGCCCGGACTTCTCACCGTAGAAGATCTCCAAGACCACGAGTCCGGCAAACAGCGCGACCGCAAAGCCGAACCACCGCATCTGCAGACGTTCAACGCCCTGAGACCGCTTGATCCGGAGCCCGGTGGAGACGATCCCCGCGACCACGCCCGCAAGCAATACGGTGCCGCAGACTTGGAAGAGGACATCTTCAGCGCGACCACCGTGCGACACGGCAGAGACTGCCAGGGGGTTCGGCACCTGACGGCTGGGATCCCCCGATGCGTCCCAGGCGACGTCGATGAGCGGGGCAGACGCCTCGTAGAGGGCCATCGTCAGAGAGGCGGCCAGCGGACCCCAGAGTGCCAGTGCCCATCGCCCTGACATCAGCCCAGACGGGAAGAGCAGCAGCGGCGGAACGGTGATCAAGTACAGCATCGGGAACCACACCCAGCTCTGCAACCAGGCCGCCCCAACCGCCCACCAGGGAAGCGGCCCACCTTGCGCAACGCCCCAATCAGTGAGCGCCACGCTTACGACCAGCAAACCACTCAGCGCGCCGAGGCCGAGGAAGACCCATCCGATCGCGTTGTCCGGTCGCTGTCTCGAGACCACAGCACCGACGGCCGATGCCGCAATGATCGGGATGATGAAGAACGGATTCTGTACCTGCGACGACATCGGCCAAGCGAAGACGACACCAATGACGGCGGGAGTAACCAGAGCCCACCAGCCAAGCCGTCTCAAACCAGTCCACTTCACAGTGCCGGCTCCCGCAACCAGATCCCTGCGAGGGAAGGCTGCACGGTCTGTTCTAGCGCCACGACGAGCTCGGCCTGCACCTGAACCGGATCGACCTGCTCGCGGAGCGTGGACGCGAAAGCCTCGACGACTCGATCGGCGTTGAAGCTCTCGCGATTGAATCTCCGTGCAACCAGCTTGCGGGCCCAGGTGAGCACAGGGCGGAACAAGGCCGCCGCCGTGAGCGTGGCCATCGCCACCCCGAGGTCACTCGACTCGGGCAGCACGCGTCCAGCGGCGACGACAACAGTGATGTACACCGTCAGCAGCACGCCCGTGACAAGGACGTAGGCCGTCGTTCGGCCGATCAACCGATCAATGTCGTACAGGTGATACCGCAGGATCGCCACCCCGCACGACAGCGGGATGAGAGCGAACGCCACCGCGAGCAACACAAAGCGGCCCAGGGAGTGTCCGTGGGTCGCCAAGTACTGCGCCGGCCACAGAGAGGCGAGCAGCACAACGACCGACGCCGCAAAGAGTCGCATCTGCAGCCGTTCGACCCCGGTCGCCCGCCACGCTCGTAGCAGGGCCGAACTGATTGCGGCCAGAGTGACACCTGCCATCACGGTGAGTCCGACGTTGAAGGTGGAGTCCGGCGCCGTGATCAGATGCGTGAGGTTCAACGGGTTCGCCACTTCAAGGCCATCGGCGTCCGCACCCGTCCCGATGACAGGCACCGTGGGAAGGAAGAATGGCATGAGCGCGAAGAGACCCAGCACGCCGAACCCGAGCCATAGGACCGGACGCCAGCGCGGCGACAGGAGCCCCGACGGGTAGAGCAAGAACGTGAACGTGGCAGCAAAGAGCACGAGCGGGAAGATCATCGAGATTGTGTAGAGGGCTGCCAACACCTCCACAGTGGTCAGTGGCGGACCATCACTCAGGGCGTTGTCCACGACCACTAGGAACAGAGCACCCAGCGAGGCGATGACCCCGACTAGAAGAAACAACCAGCCAATCGCATTGCCAGGTCGGCGTCTGGCCACCACCGCACCCACTGGCGCATAGGCGATCCACGCCATGAACAAGAGGTCGTTTTCGCCATACGACCTCTTCACGATTGCACTCAGAGCCAGGGCCGCGCAGATCACACTGACGAGCGCCCACCAGAGCGCCGTTCGAAGAGATGTCGACCTCATGACGTCTCCCGCAGCCAGACACCGGACGCCACAGGGCGAAAGGTGCTGTCCAACACGCTCAGCAGGTCGTGCCTCACTCTGTCGTCGGGCCGAGACTCCTTGAGCCCGTCGGCAAAAGCCTCGACAGTCCGGCTGGCGTCGTACTGCTCCCGATCAAAGCGGCGATCGACGAGCCGCTGGACGCGGCGAAGCAGCGGGCGAAACGCGGCAGCTGCGACCAGCGTTGCCGTTGCCACGGCGAGGTCTGAAGCGCCAGGAAGCAGCCACGTCACCGACGTCACGATGGCGACATAGACCGCGACCAAAGCGACAGTCAGAAGAAGGTAGGAGACGGTGCGGCTCACCACTCGGTCTATGTCGTACAGCCGGTATCGGGTGACGGCGATACCGATGGCCACAGGCAGTGCATTCATCGGGATGGCAAGCAAGAGCAGCGGGGTGCCACCGTCGGGAAGCACCGTCAGGACGGTGATGGTCAGCACGAGCACGACGCCCCCGGCGAGGAACCAGCGGTACTGGAGCCGTTCTGAACCAACGCTGTGGCGTCGCCGGGCAACCAGCGCGCCCAAGGAAAGGACCATCAGGGTGGGAACGAGGAAGAATCCGCTGTTGAGTAGCCAGCCAGTCAGCCAGTCGAGCCGATGAAGCTGGAAGGGATTGGCCCGTCCGCTCGACAACGGTTCAGAGCCTGCTACTGCGGTGAACGCCATCAGCACACCGAGCGCAATCAGCACTCGGTTGATGGCTCTGGTGAGTGGTGAGGTTGCGCGACCCGTTGGGAACACATTCACGATGGCGATCAGCGTGATCCACCCGAGGTACCCGGCTATCGACGCCACTACCTCGAGGGAAACTGGCACTTGGTCAAGACGCTCACTGAACAGCTGCTGAGCCACCCCGGTGGTCTCCATACACAACCCGGTGACGAGCAAGAGCTGACCGATGGTGTTACCGGCGCGCTTCCACAGGATCATCCCGCCGACAACCGGATATGCGATCCAGGCGATCATCCAACCGCCAGCGCCGAGTTCACCGACGATGACCACGAGCGACGCTGCGAGACCGGCTCCTGTCAGCGCCAGGATGCCGGTTCGCCTCGCCGCCTCGCGCTTCGACAAGGCGGTCAGCTACCCGGCCGACCGGCGTGGCCTCAGAGCCCTCACAGGGGCAGTGACGATGTGAATGCCGGACCGGATCCCGGAGTTGTGCCACAGGTTGCGCCAGTTCGACCAGAGGCGCTTGTGATCAACACACACCGTCTCCTCGTCGACCTTCGCGTCGGCGACACCGTGGTGGGCTGCCAGGTTCTTCAGGGTGCCCACCCAGAACACGTCTTCCTTGCGCTTGGCGACGGGCCACGCAAGCTCCCACAAAGGGTCGCTCGGCCTGATCAAGATCTTGATCTCGACCCGGGTTCCCTCATCAACAACCTCCGACGAGAACGTGATGAGGCCGGCGAACATGTGGCCCTGCGGTGTCATGAAGGTGAACGACTCGTCGTCGGCGTACATGACGAGGATGCCGGTTGCCAGCTTTGGGCCTCGGCTGGCGACCCCTACCTCGATAGGGGCAACAGCGCCAGGCTCGATGCCGGTCAACGAGCTGTGGAAGGTGCTGCCGGGTGGCCAGTAGTCGCCGAAGTTGGTCTTCCAGTCACTGATCAGGGCCTTGGGCCCGACCGCCCCGCCCAGGTTGATCGAGTACGTGCGCTGCCACAGCCGACCAAACCCCTGCTGTGGCCCCGTCGCGCGCTTGCCTGTGATGTTGTACCCCACCTTTGCCTTGTCGTCGGGGGCCGCGAGCTTGTCGACCTTGGTCGCCCAGTTGCCCGCATCGCGTGGGATGCTGGGTTCGTTGGGGCCGGGTGTGGTCATGGCTTCTCCTCGTTAGGCACTTGCGAGCGCGGTCGCTGCATCTGCGTGTAGCGCAATCGCCTCGTCGAGACGGGTCAACTCAAAGATCTGGCGGTAGT
>JAHELE010000041.1 GCA_024644345.1 Actinomycetes bacterium
AGCTGCTCAATCCCGGTGTGCTGTTTGCCTCTGGGACATCCGGCAGTGGCACCATGTCGTCACCATGAGCTCCGGGAACTCAGAGCCGTACCGACCGCTGGTGATCGCGCACCGCGGCGCTTCCGAGCACATGCCTGAGCACACCCTCGCCGCGTATCGGCAGGCTATCGAGGACGGCGCCGACGGGCTCGAGGCGGACGTGCGACTCACTGCCGATGGCCACCTGGTGTGCGTGCACGACCGACGGATCGATCGCACGTCCAATGGCGAGGGAGTCTTGTCGACTCTCGAGCTCGCCGACCTCGAGTCGCTCGACTTTGGTGGGTGGCAGCAGGCGCCGGGCGCCGTCGAGGCGCCCGACCAGGTCAGTGCCGACCAGCTACAGGTACTGACCCTCGAGCGTCTGCTGGAGCTGATCGTGAACGCACCCCAACGCGTGCGGCTGATGGTCGAGACCAAGCATCCGACGCGTTATGCGGGGCTGGTCGAACGTCGACTCGTCGAACAGCTGCGCCACTTCGGCCTCGACGGGTGGGTTCCACCGGAGGAGGCCTTGGTGACGGTCATGAGCTTCAGTGAGGTGGCGTTGCGACGTGTGCGCCGACTCGCCCCTGGTGTCCCGCTGGTCATGCTGATGGAGCGCGTGCCGGTGTCGTACCGGTTGGGCATGCTGCCCAAGGGCGTCCGCATTTCCGGTCCAGGCCTGCCGGTCATCAAGGCGCACCCGCACTACGTGCAGCGGGTCAAGGACGCCGGGGCCAGCGTCTTCGTGTGGACCGTCGACGACCCGCAGGATGTCGATCTCGCTTTCGGTATGGGGGTGGACGCGATCATCACCAACCGCCCGCGAGAGGTACGCCAGCGGGTGGACGAGCTCGCAGCCGCTGATCAACGGTCGCAGCACCCTCACTAGGGTCTGCGATGTGAGCAAGCGCCGCACCCAACTCCCACGTCCGGAAACGTCGGTCCCTGACGCCGATGTCCCAGCGGTCGGTGGACGTGAGCCGTGCCCCTGCGGCAGCGGTCGTCGGTACAAGGCGTGCCACGGCAAGGCGGCCGCGACGCAGCACCGTGTCGTACGGCCGTTTGCCGGCATGGCGTCCGAACCCGACTGGGTGGCCATGCACGACCTGATCCCGGCGGCCACCGCGACGCTCACCCTGAAGGACGCGGACCGCTCGGTGACGCTGTGCACGCTGCTGCCCATGGCCTGGCCGGCGCTCGTTCGTGACAACGGCGAGATCCTGCTCGCTACCCAGACCCAGACCTCGTCAGGGGACGTATCGCGCGACATCGGGGATGCGCTCGACCGTGCCCTGCAGTCCGAGGCTGGAAACCCGGTGCCGCCCCGCCCGTTACCGGCCGATGCGCCGCAGATCGCGGATCTGATCGACGCGGATCGCCCGCTTGAGGTGATCGTGCACCAGCGCTTCGACTTCTGGATCGATGACCTCGACGCTGCCGACGACAGCACGCGGGCGGGCCTCGAGCGGGCCAACGAGGTGGCCAGCCCGACCGCGCGACTCGCCTCGGTTGACGGCGCCTACTGGATGCTGCTCGGTGACCGTCGGCAGGTGCGGTGGGTGCTGCCCGAGGACGAGGTGCCCCTGGTCGATGCCCTGGCAAGGCTGCAGGTGCAGTCTGGGCTCGAGCTGGCACCCGGCACCCGGTTCCTCGGGTCATTCCGGGCCAGCGGCCTCGTCGTTCCGGTGTGGGACCTGCCCGACGGCACCGAGGTTGACGAGGTCGAGGACGCCGCGGCCAGTTTCCGGGGCCGGCTCGACGCAGCATTGGCCGAAGATGCGTCGTTGACTGGCGCCGAGCGACGCGCACGTGAGTCGATCAGGGCCCGACAGCTGACGGTGCACTGAACCAGCCTCGGCGTCCCATCGGCAAGGGCAGTGCTGAACGGTCGTTCGTCAAGACTTGGTCAACAGGAGATCAGGTTGTTGCGCCCACCCCCTTGACCGAGGCAGGCTGATCGAGGTCCGAACGCCGCTGTATCCCCCGTCGGTGGCGTTCGGACCTACAAATTCTTCCGGCAGAACTGACTCTGACCGAGATTTCTGAAGCGCGGCGGGCCTGAAACTTTCGCCGAGGGCCGGCCGGGTGATCACCAGATCCCGAGAGCCTCGGCGAATGTTGCCACCGCAAGCAGAGCGAGCAGGGTGCCCGAAAGTCGGCGGACGACGCTGAACCGGACCCGAGCCACCAGCCACCGTCCGGCGAGGACAGCCACACCGGCGACCACGCTCAGGGCCAGCCACGCGCCGAGCCAGACTTCGACGGGGGCGTTGTAGCGGGCCGACAGGCTGGCGGTGGTCAGTTGCGAGAGGTCGCCCCACTCCGCGGCGAAGAGGACGAGGAACGAGACCGTGAACGCCCGCCCGTGCCCGCGATCAACCACAGCGTCCACGGCTTGCTCCTCTTCAGCCTTGGTGTCGGTGGGGTCACCTCGACCTGCCCCCCGGAACATCAGGACCGATCCGATGGAGAACAGCGTGCCGGTGACGACGAGCACTGGCGTCTCTGGCAGCAGCGTGAGCACCGTGCCGGCCACCACCGCGATGGTGGTCTGCACCGCGAAGGCGGTGCTGACCCCCATCCAGACGACGATTGGGCGGTACCGCGTCGACAGGACGAGGGTCGCGATGAGGGTCTTGTCGGGCAGCTCGGCCGGAATGATGAGCGCCAAGGTGACGAAGAAGGCGGCGAGATCCACGCACGGACGATAGTGCGACAGCAGGCACGGTGACCGAACCCGGTCGGGGGATCGCTAGCCTGGTGCTCCCCTCCACCGACCTCTGGGATACCCGTGACTGCGCTTGACCTCGACCTCGACCAGGTTGCCGCCATCGCGATTGGCGCTGCTGTTCTAGCGCTGATCGGACTCGTGCTAGTGATCGTGCTGACCACCCGCATCCGACGCATGCGGCGCCAGTACGTCGTGCTGCAGCAGGGTGACGATGGTCAGTCGTTCCTGGACGCCGTGACGCGCCAGAACGACGACGTCATCCAGATGCGGGCAGAGGTGGCCTCCCTCGCGTCGGCAGTACAGACCCTTCGCGTCGATCTGGCCGATGCGATTCGTCACGTAGCCGTCGTGCGCTATGACGCGTTCAACGACATGGGGGGTCGCATGTCGTTCTCGGCAGCACTGCTCGACGACGCCGGTGACGGTGTCGTGATCAGCTCGATCAACGGCCGCACGGAGACCCGCACGTATGCGAAGGGCGTCAAGGGTGGAATGAGTGAAGCCGACCTGTCGCCGGAGGAAGTCCAGGTGATCGGCTACGCCCGGGCCAGTCATCCGCGTTCGTAGCGGCCCACCCCTCTCGCCTGCAATAGGCTGCCCGCCATGTCCTCAGAACCAAGCCCAGCCTCGGCCGATGCCCGTTACGGCTTCCTCGGCCCCGCCGGCACCTTCACCGAGGCCGCCCTGCTGCAGTGGCTCGATGGACGAGCGGCCCACGTGATGCCGTACGCCACCGTTGACGCGGCTGTGGACGCCGTCGGCGGGGGCGAGGTCGTGGCGGCGATGGTGCCGCTGGAGAACTCGGTCGAAGGGTCGGTCACGGCGACGATCGACGCCCTCGCCGGTGGGCCAGGGCTCGCGATCATCGCCGAGGCACAGGTACCTGTTGCGTTCTCGCTGCTGGCTCGACCCGGCACGACGCTCGACCAGATCGGGGGCGTCACCACGCATCCGCACGCTCATGCGCAATGTCGCCGGTGGCTGGCCGATGCCATGCCAGGCATCCCTGTCACGTTCGCCCCGTCGACCGCGATGGCCGCGTCGATGGTGGCCGATGGCGAGCACGACGCGGCGATCGCCGCTCCGTTGGCCGCGTCGGTCTACGGTCTCGACCAGCTGGCGTCGGATATCGGTGACCGTCCGGCCGAGACGCGGTTCGTGCTGATCAGCACTCCGCGGCCGCCGCAGCCGGCGTCCGGAGCGGACAAGACCTCGCTGGTGCTCTTCATGGGCGAGGATCACCCCGGCGCCCTGCTCGAGATCCTCACCGAGTTTGCGGTGCGAGGGGTGAATCTGACCCGGATCGAGAGCCGCCCGACGGGCGGTGGCATCGGTGACTACTTCTTCTCCGTCGACGTCGAGGGCCACCTCGACGACGCCAGGGTGGGCGAGGCCCTTATGGGCCTGCGCCGAGTCTGCGCCGAAGTGCGTTATCTGGGGTCGTATCCCCGCATCGACGGCGTAGAGCCAGTGATCAGGCGTGGGGTGGCTGACGGGGAGTTTCGGGAGGCCCAGGCCTGGTTGGCGCGGATCCGCGAAGGGCGAGGCTGACCTTCGGGCGCTCTCAGGCGGATGCCGGGCTCAACCCACCCCAGAATCCTGCCGATGGCCCCCATGTGCGCCGTGTAACCCTCACCGGGACGTTCGCTGTGGTCAGCCTGACGACCATGGTGCTACTTGCGGTCGTCCTGACCTGGCTGGTGGCCAACTCGTTGGAGCGCCAGGCCCAGCGAGACGGCGAGCAGCTCGCCCAGAGCTACGTCACCCAGGGCGTCGAGACGAAGATCGGTCCCGCATCGATCGCCTTCTGGAAGGACGCGACCGCGGTTCCCGTCCCGGTCGTCGACTCACTCGACACGATCGTCCGAGCGAACAGGGTCCAGGTCCTGGAAAGCTTGTCGCTCTACACCGTTGACGGTCAGCCGCTGTGGACCAGCGCTGGGAGTGTCTCAGACGCTCCCCCGCTCGACCTCGAGCGGGCGGCCGAGGCGAGCGACATCTTGGGGCCGACGTCGACGATCGTGAGTACCGAGACGGATGGCAACGTACTCGAGGTGACCGTGCCCGTGGCATACGGTGATCGTCTCGCTGGTGTCTACGGATTTGCCCAGGTCAACATCCCCTGGGGGTCGACCGAGGCATTTGTCTGGAAGGCCGTGCTCACAGTCGCTGCCGTGACCATGGTCATGGTGCTGTTGGCGTGGCTCCTGCTGTTCCGCACGGTGCACCGGGCCAGCGCCACCCTCCACGCTCAGTCGGAGGAGAACAAGCACCTGGCACTGCACGATGCCTTGACGGGTTTGCCGAACCGGCGACTGCTGCAGGACCGCCTCGACCGGGCGATCGCCACCTCCGATCGGTCGGGTAAACGGCTCGCCCTGATGATCCTCGACGTCGACCGATTCAAAGAGGTCAACGACACGTTGGGCCATGACCGCGGCGATGCGTTGCTCAAAGAGGTGGGTATCCGACTGAGTGAGGTGGTCAGGGACGCCGACACGGTGGCTCGACTCGGTGGTGACGAGTTCGCTGTCCTCGCCCCCGATGTCGGCAGCCCGTTGGACGCCGAGCGGCTGGCCGGCCGCGTCCACTCGGCGTTTGATGAGCCCTTCCAGATCGGTGAGCTTCAACTGCACGTCGAGTCGAGCATCGGGATCGCGATCCTGCCCGACCACGCCGATAACGGCATGGAGTTGATGCAGCGCGCCGATACCGCCATGTACGCGGCGAAGGCGACACATCTGGGGATGTTGCTCTATCGGCCAGGCGAGGAGGGGAACTCAGCTGAGCGGCTCCAGCTGCTGGGTGACTTGCGGAATGCGCTCGGCACCAAACAGCTCTCGATCAACTACCAACCCAAGATCGACCTGGCGTCGGGCCAGGTGATCGGAACTGAAGCCCTGCTGAGGTGGATGCATCCCGAGCGGGGAAACATCCCACCCAATGACTTCATCCCGCTGGCCGAGAACACCGGTCTGATCCAGGGACTCACCAGGTACGTGCTCGAAATGGTGTGCGCGCAGATGGCCGAGTGGGACCGTCTCGGCACCGAGTTCGCCCACCTTCCGGTGGCGGTGAACCTGTCGGCCCGGAACTTGTTGGAGGCCAACTTCGACGAGTTCCTCGAGGACATCCTCGCCAGTCACCTGATCGAGCCCGAGCGCCTTGAGCTCGAGGTGACCGAGAGCGCCCTGATCGAAGACCCGGTGCGAAGCCATCAGATGCTGCACAAGATTGCCGGTCTGGGTGTCACGCTGGCGGTGGACGACTTTGGCACCGGCTATACCTCGATGTCGCAGCTGGAGCAGATGCCGCTGTCCACCTTGAAGATCGACCGCTCCTTCACCCAACGGCTGGCCGACGACCCAGCCGGCGCCACGTTGGTCAAGGCAATGGTCGACCTCGCGCATGAGTTCGGGCTGGAAGTGGTCGCCGAGGGTGTCGAGGACGCCGAGGTCACGGCGCGTCTTCGCGAGCTGGGCTGCGACATCGGCCAGGGCTACCTCTGGTCGAGGCCGGTGACGTCGGAGGCGTTGCCTGACGTGCTCTTCCAGCTGTCGTTCCGCCGCAAGGTTCCGATGGCCACGACAACCGGAACGGTGCCCGCCGGCGCAACTCAGACGTAGATCCCGCCGAGTGCACACCTGGTTGACGCAAAACTGCGTCGAGTGCACGCTCTGGGCTCGGTAGGCTCCTCCCGTGCTCGATCTCAAAGTCCTTCGGGACGCCCCCGACACCATCCGCGCCTCGCAGACCGCCCGCGGTGAGGACGCCTCACTCGTCGACGCCGCACTCGCGGCTGACGAGGCGCGTCGCGCGGCCATCAGCACCTACGAGGAGCTACGGGCCGAGCAGAAGACGCTCGGCAAGCAGGTGGCGGCGGCCCAGGGGGACGAGAAGCAGGCGCTGCTGACCCGAACGAAAGATCTGTCGAACCAGGTGAAGCAGGCCGAGGGGTTGGCGCGCGAGGCCGAGGAAGCGCTGAACGCCGTCCAGCTGCGGCTGTCGAACATCGTCGAGCCGGGAGCACCAGTTGGGGCGGAGGAGGACTTTGCGGTCCTCGAGCACGTCGGCGTCCCCCGCGACTTCGCCACCGAAGGTTTTGAGCCCCGCGACCACGTCGACCTCGGGAAGCTGCTCGGCGCCATCGATGTCGAACGTGGTGCGAAGGTGTCCGGCGCTCGCTTCTTCTATCTGACCGGGCCGGGGGCACTGCTCGAGCTCGCGTTGATCAATGTGGCCGTCCAACAGGCCGTCGCGGCTGGGTTCACCCCAATGGTGACACCGGTCCTGGTGAAGCCACCCGCCATGGAGGGCACGGGGTTTCTGGGTCAGGCGGCCGACAACGTGTTTCATCTTGAAGAGGATGACTTCTATCTCGTCGGCACGTCCGAGGTGTCGTTGGCGGCGTACCACTCCGACGAGATCCTGGACGCCGAAGCCCTGCCCCTTCGGTACGCCGGCATCTCGACCTGCTTCCGTCGCGAGGCTGGGACGTACGGCAAGGACACTCGCGGCATCATTCGCGTGCACCAGTTCGACAAGATCGAGATGTTCTCGTTCTGCCATCCGGACGATGCGGTCGCCGAGCATCAGCGGCTGCTTGCCTGGGAGAAGCAGTTCCTCGACCAGCTCGAACTGCCCTACCGGGTAATCGACGTAGCGACCGGCGACCTCGGGTCGAGCGCGGCGCGCAAGTTCGACATCGAGGCGTGGATCCCCACGCAGGGCAAGTACCGCGAGGTCACCTCGACGTCCAACTGCACCGACTTCCAGGCCCGACGCCTCGGCGTCCGTATGCGTGACGGCAACCGCACGACCCCGGTCGCGACGCTGAACGGCACCCTGGTGGCGATTCCGCGCATCATTGTGGCGATCCTGGAGAACCACCAGCAGGCGGATGGTTCGGTGCGAGTACCTGCGCCGTTGCAGGCGACTCTCGGGACCGACGTGATCGCGCCGCGCTGAGGCGCGGCTGCTGCTACAGCGTGGGAACAGTTGCCAACGCTGCTGCGAACCGTTCCTCGGACACCGGCTCGTCGGTCATGCGGTCGCCGAGGTAGGCGTCGTACGCCGCCAGGTCGAAGTGTCCGTGGCCGCAGAGAGCCGTGAGGATGACTTTCTCCTCGCCGCTCTCCTTGCAACGCAACGCCTCGCGGACGGTCTCGGCGAGAGCATGTGTGGGCTCAGGCGCCGGCACGATTCCCTCGGTGCGTGCGAACTGGACGCCCGCGGCGAAGCACTCGCTTTGGCCGATCGCCACGGCGTCCATGAGCCCGAGCTCGTAGACGTGCGAGATCAGGGGTGCCATGCCGTGGTAGCGCAGGCCACCGGCGTGAATCGGGTCAGGGATGAAGTCGTGACCCAGCGTGTGCATCTTCATGAGCGGCGTCATTCCCGCGGCGTCACCGAAGTCGTACGCGTACGTGCCGTGCGTCAGTGAGGGACACGAAGCAGGCTCGACGGCGCGGATGTGCGGACTCATGTTCCCCGCGAGCTTCTCACGCAGGAACGGGAACGACAGCCCCGCGAAGTTCGATCCGCCGCCGGTGCATCCGACGATGACGTCAGGTGTCTCGCCGATCTTTGCGAACTGCAGCAGAGCCTCTTCACCAATGATCGTCTGGTGCATGAGCACGTGGTTGAGCACTGACCCGAGCGCATACCGGGTCTCAGGCTCGGTAGCGGCCACCTCGACGGCCTCGCTGATGGCGATACCGAGCGACCCGGTGTGGTTCGGGTCGGCGGCGAGGTAGGCGCGTCCGGCCTGCGTCAGCTCGGACGGTGATCGGTGCACCGTGGCGCCGAAGGTCTCGATCATCATGCGGCGATAGGGCTTCTGGTCGTAGGACGCGCCCACCTGCCAGACGTCGCATTCGATGCCGAACATCGAGCACGCCAGTGCCAGCGCAGTTCCCCACTGGCCGGCGCCGGTCTCAGTCGTGATCTTGGTGACCCCCGCCTTCGCGTTGTAGTACGCCTGTGGCACCGCGGTGTTCGGTTTGTGCGAGCCGGCAGGCGAGACGCCCTCGTACTTGTAGTAGATGCGTGCCGGGGTGCCGAGCGCCTTCTCGAGTCGGTGGGCACGGAAGAGGGGCGAGGGCCTCCAGAGGCGGTAGATGTCCTGCACCTCGTCGGGGATGTCGATGTACCGGTCGGACGAGACCTCCTGCAGGATCAGGTCCATCGGGAAAAGGGGTGCGAGGTCCTCTGGGCCTACTGGCTGGTGGGTTCCCGGGTGCAATGGAGGCGGCGGCGGGGATGGCAGGTCGGGCACGATGTTGTACCACTGGGTCGGCATCTCGGACTCGTCGAGAATGATCTTGTGCTGCTGGGGCTCTGCCATGTGCCGTTGCCTCTCTCGTCCTTGTCGTGTGTGGCACCCTAGCCACGAGGGGCGATGATGGTCAGGTGAACACCGCACCCCGACTGATCGCCACCGATCTCGACGGCACGATCGTGCGGCATGACGGGTCGGTATCGACGCGTGTCCTGGACGCGTTCTCGGCGGCATCGGAGGCCGGCGTCCGCATCGTCTTCGTCACCGGGCGCCCGCCGCGGTGGATGGCCGAGGTCGCCGAAGTGACAGGGCACGCCGGGGTCGGTATCTGTGCGAACGGTGCGTATGTCTACGACATGCACGATGAGGCGGTGTTGGAGACGTTCGCGATGTCCATCCACGTCGCGACAGACGCCACGCGCCGCATCCGAGAGGTGCTGCCCGGTGCCGCGTTCGGCGTGGAGACCGTCGCCGGGTTTGGTCATGAGGAGCACTACCACCCACGCTGGAGCCCCGATCCGTTGCTCGGCGTTGGCCCCATCGAGTCGTTGTTCACCGAAGAGATCGCCAAGTTGCTGGTTCGCGACAACTCCATCCCAGGTGACGACATGCTCGCCCTCGCCTCGCCCGTGCTGGAGCACGTCGTTGAGGTGACTCACTCGAACGTGAACGACTCGCTGCTCGAGCTCAGCGCCCTTGGGGTGACAAAGGCGACGACCCTAGCGCTGTTGGCGGCCCGCTGGGGAATCGCGCAGGACGAGGTTGTCGCCTTCGGTGACATGCCCAATGATCTCGACATGTTGAAGTGGGCGGGACGCGGATACGCGGTAGGCAACGCGCACCCATCGGTGCTCGCGGTTGCCGACGAGCACGCGCCGTCCATCCATGATGACGGGGTGGCGCAGGTCGTCGAGCGGTTGCTGGCGCTCTGACGGAGCTAGTGGGCCTTGACGCGCAGCGTCTTGACGTCGAAGTGACGCTGGATCTTGCCCGCGAGGTCGCTGTGTGTCACGGAATTGAGGTGGTGGTGGCGGATCATCACGATGACTTCGTCCGGGTTGTGGTGCGCCACGAGGTCGCCGATCGAGTCGAGAGGGTGGGTGGGCGTCACGATGCCTTCTGCCGACGAGCCCGCGTTCCGCAGCTGCTGAAGTGACGCCGCAAGTACCTGCTCGGCGTCATGGCGGGCAATGGCCCCGGGATTGGTCTCGTTCTCGGAGATCGTGCGTGAGCCCGTACCGCGTCCGGCAGCGACGCCGAGCTCCCAGTCATTGATGACGGCGTCCATCGAGGCAGATGTGGGCTGCTCGGGGACGGCAACATAGAAGACGGCGTTCCCTGGGCCACCGCCTGAGCTGACGAGGTCAGCGGCGCTTTCGGCGCTGAGCGGTTCCTGGGTGACGACGATGACGGTGCTCATGGGCTCTCCCGATCCGAAGTGACGGCCGCAGTCAAGCACACGGCGTCGTCAGAGCGCGCACTCGACGGCAAAAAACGTCACCCAGGTGTGCACTCGGCGGGCTTGGGGGTCAGGCGTCGGGGTTCTTGCGGCTGTGCTCCTTTGGGATCACGGTGGTTCCGGTGGCGCGGCAGACCACGACCGGCTCCTTGAGGACGTCGGCCGCACTGGACGACAGGTCGTAGCGGGAGGCAATGATCTTCTTCGCCTCGAACTCGACGGTGCGGCTGGTGTTGCCGATCTTGGTCACCCGGCCGGTCGCCTCGATGAAGTCACCGGCGTACACCGGCGCGGTGAACTCGATGTTCGAGTAGCCCACGAACAGGCCCTCGTCGCCGTCGGTGATCACCGCGATCTCGGTGATCACGTCGCCGAAGAGCTTGAGCATGCGAGCACCTTCGACGAGGTTGCCGCCGTAGTGCGCCTCCTCCTGGCCGATTCGGACGCGCAGGGTTGAGGTGATCTCGCTGGTCACTGTGATGCTCCTTGATTGATGGCGGCTGCCGGGTTGGTCGAGTCGAGGGTGATCGACTCGGGGCTTGGTGTGGGGACGCGTTCAATCACGGCATCAACAGCAACGGCGCGGTCGCGTCCGACAATGATCGGGTTGACGTCGATCGCGACGATCTCGGGGTGCGCGACGCCGAGGTCGCTCACCGCCACGAGTGCGTCAGCCACTGAATCGATATCGAGTGCTCCCCCACGGGCGTCGCGCATCATGCGACCGACGTGACTGCCGCCGAGCAGTCGGTGTGCGGCCTCGAGGTCGAGCGCGCCCACATGCACGCTCACCGAGTCGAGCATCTCGGCCCAGACACCGCCGAGCCCGACGATCGTGGTCGGACCGAACTGCGGGTCGCGCTTGTACCCGACGACCACGTCCAGTGACCCCGAGATCTGCTCAACCACGAGGAGTTCGACCTCCAGCCCTGCTGCCGCTGCCCGGCACAGCACCTCACGTGCGGCCAGCTGCACCGCATCCGCGCCGACGGCGTTGGTGATGACCAGACCGAGGTCACTCTTGTGCAGCAACCCATCGGCCACTGCCTTGATGACGACTGGTCCTTCGAGCCCGGCGGCAGCTGCGACTGCCTCGGCCGGGGTGGTTGCCCGTGCCTGCAGCGGGGTGCGGATTCCGGCCCGGGAAAGGATCTGAAGCGCGACGTCCTCGGTGAGCTCGGGGGTTTGGCTAATTGCCGTGACCCGTGCGGGCGAGCGTGCCACTTCAGGCGCCGGCGGCGTCCGGTGGGCCAGCGACCCAAGGGCGCGCAGGGCACCACGCGCCCCCCGGAGCAGGGCGATGTCGTTGCTGCGACAGAAGGTGGTGAGTCGTGGGTCGGGGTCTTGGCTGGTGGGGCTCAGCATCACCGGCACCGCGTCGCGTGCGTGCGTGGCGTCGGCGAGGTACTGCGCGAGGTCGAGCCCGAGTTGGCGCTCGTACTCGCCAGCAGTGCGTTGCTGGTCCTGCGACACGATCACGATGTCGCCCCCTTCACGGGCCAGCGAGTCGATGGCTGCGGGATAGACCGCGACGTAGTCGTCGACACCCCACGGGTCGAGCGGGTTTGCGGTGTGGAACGCCGGCCACCGCTCACTGAGTGGTGTGGACGCGGTTGGCGTCAGGTCTGGCAGGTCAAGTCCAGCGTCCTCGGCGAGGTCACTCAAGAGGTTCGCCTCGCCGCCGGAGTTGGTGACGATGTGAGTCCGTGCACCTCGCACCCGACGTCCGGTACCGAGGATCTCGCCGATGGTGATCAGCTCGTCGAGGTCCTCGGCGAGAACGACGCCGGCCTGGCGAAGTGCAGCGGCAGTGACACGCGCACTCGGGGCGAGCTTGCCCGAGTGCGCCAGGATGCCGTCGCGTGCTTTGGCCGAACGGCCGACGAAGCAGGCGGCGACGGTCTTGCCCGCTCCGGCCACGTCGCGGCACGCAGCCAGAACGTCCTGGGCGTCCGCAAAGCCTTCGATGAAGACCAGCACGGCGTTCGTCTCGGGATCAGAGGCGAAGAACCGCAGGTAGTCGGCCGTGGTGGTGACCGCCTCGGCCCCGCTGCTGACCAAGGTCGAGAATGGGACACGGCCCCCAGAGCTGACCAGCGCCTCGATCACCGCTCCGCTCTGCGCGATGGCCGCGACGCCGCCGCGACGAATGTCACGTGGGACTGTTCCGATGTACGGCATCGCGCCGGTGACCACGTCGACGACGCCCATGCAGTTCGGGCCGACCACAGAGATGCCGGTCACGTCCGAGAGCGTCGCCAGCGAGGCGGCCAGATCGGTGGCAGCACCACCGGAGTCGGTGAATCCGCCGCCGGGGACGATGACCGCCCCGGCCCCGATGGCCGCCGCCTCCTCGGCGATCCCCTGCACGCGTGCGGTCCCCACCAGGGCGACGACGGCGTCGGGGGCCTCGTCGAGATCGGAGAGTGAAGCCACGGTCGGGACGCCGGCAACGTCGGTGTACTTGCCGTTCACCGGAACGATGAGGCCTTCGAAGCGATGATCGGCGCAGTTCTGCTGCACGATCTGGCCGGCGAACGAGCGAGGGCTCGCGCCGACGACGGCAATCGACCGCGGGCGCACAGTGGCGGAGAGCGCGGCGCTGTGCGGTTGGAATTGGCCGTTGGAGTCCATGCACCAAGGGTCGAGACTCACGGGGTGGCCGACCAGCAGCAATGTGTTCCGACTCACACGTGATCCCGCGACACTCTGCCCATTGGCAGGATGGTGTGCCTGCACAAGACTGTCTGTGTCCCCAAGCTTTGGAGTCTCTTGATGTCGAGCATTCCCCAGACGTTCTCTGCCTTCGTCGCGCAGAAGGATGGTGACGCCGTCATCCGCGAGGTACGCCAGCTCACGCCTGACGACCTTGGTGAAGGAGACGCTGTCATCCGCGTCCTGTGGTCGTGCGTCAACTACAAGGACGGCCTGGCCACGCTGGCGAACGGCAAGGTGGCGCGGATCGACCCGATCATTCCCGGCGTGGACATGGCCGGTGAGATCGTCGAGCCCGGCGACTCCGGTCTCGCGGTCGGCACCGAGGTGATCGCGCACGGCTACGACCTCGGCGTCGCCCACCACGGCGGCTACACCGAGTACGCACGTGTTCCGTCCCAATGGGTGGTCCCGCTGCCCGCGGGTCTGACGACGAAGCAGGCGATGGCCGTCGGTACCGCCGGGTTCACCGCGGCCCTGTCCGTTCACGCGCTCGAGCAGCACGGCCTCGAGCCCGGCAACGGTCCGGTGCTCGTAACCGGTGCCACCGGCGGTGTCGGCTCGGTGGCTGTCGGCATCCTGGCCGACCGCGGCTACGAGGTGGCGGCGTCCACCGGCAAGACCGATGCCGAGGGGTTCCTGAAGGGTCTTGGCGCCACCGAGATCGTCAGCCGTGACGAGACCTCCGGTCCGGGTAAGCCGCTCGAGCGCGAACGGTGGGCCGGCGCGGTCGACTGTGTGGGCGCGTCGACGCTGCCCTATATCTTGCGCACGCTGAAATACGGCGGCGCGGTTGCGGCGTCCGGCAACACCGGCGGCATCGGGCTCGAGGCCACGGTGTTCCCGTTCATCCTGCGTGGCGTCGCCCTGCTCGGCATCGACTCGGTGGCCATGCCGATCGAAGCACGGCGCGCGGTGTGGCAGCGGATCGCCACCGACCTGCGTCCGAGAGGTCTGGACGACATCGGCTCGAGAGAGGTGACGCTGGCTGAGCTTCCCGACGCCCTGGACGCCGTGCTCGCCGGCGCCAACACCGGTCGCACGCTGGTCCGCCTGTAGCGGTCAGACATCGAAACTGGCTGCCCAGATCTCTTCGCCGTCGCTGTCGAAGGCCGCTGTCGGCAACAGCCCAGCTCGCCTGGCCACCGCCTGCGACGCAGCATGGGACGGGTGGATGTGCGCCTCCAGCCGGCGCACTCCCTTCGCTACGAGCCACTGAGTGAGCGCGGCGGCTGCTTCGGTGGCGATGCCCCGGCCTTGATCCTGGACGCCTACGAGCCAGGCGATGTCGGCCGAGCTGCCATGCACGGTGGCTTGCACGAACCCCACTGCGCGCCGGTCGTCCATCCCTCTGATGATCCAGTTGCACCACAGCTCGTCGGGCAGGCCTGACCCGGCCGTCTGATTCCGGTAGCGCTGGGTGAGGACGTCGAGCGTTGCCGGCTCGCCGCCGGTGTACTCGTAAAGCGCGTCGTCGGCCAGGACCGAGATCATGTCGGCGGCGTCGCTCACCTGCAGCGGCTCCAGGCTGAGTCGCGCGGTCTCGATCGGGCCGGCAATCACGGCCCGACCCTGTCACAGGGGGCTGCCTCCTGAATCGGGTTGCCCGACTGTGGGTGGCCCCGGCTAGGGTCGCGCGCATGACTCCCCCCACCGACTCTGCTCAGGCTTCTGACTCAACCGGCCCCACTTCCGGCGCCGAACCCGCGATCACGGCGCGCAATCTGGTCAAGACCTTCACCGGCCGGTCCGGCACCGTCGAAGCCGTGCGCGGGGTCGATCTCACCGTGAACCAGGGCGAGGTGTTCGGCTTCCTGGGCCCCAATGGCGCGGGCAAGTCGACGACGGTGCGCATGTTGACGACGCTGACCGGAATCACGGGCGGCTCGGCCACCGTCGCCGGGATCGATGTCGCCAAAGATCCGGACGGTGTCCGGCACAAGATCGGCGTCGCCCTGCAAGAAGCTGGCCTCGACATGCGCCAGACAGGGCGCGAGCTCGTGGTGCTGCAGGCAAGGCTCTTCGGGCTCTCGCGGGCCGACGCGAACAAGCGCGCCGAAGAGCTGCTCGAGCTCGTCGGGCTCACCGAGGCCGCCGATCGCCTCATCAAGGGCTACTCGGGCGGCATGAAGCGACGCCTCGACCTCGCGTCCGCGCTGGTGCACCGGCCCGACGTGCTCTTCCTCGACGAGCCGACCACCGGGCTCGACCCGGCCAGCCGACTCGTGGTGTGGGATGAAGTGCGTCGCATCAACGCGAAGGGCACGACGGTCTTCTTGACCACGCAGTACCTCGAAGAGGCCGACCAGCTCTGCGAGCGCCTCGCGATCATCGACGACGGAACGATCGTCACAGAAGGGACGCCAGCCAGCCTCAAGGCCGAACTCAAGACGCGTCGCGGGCTGGAGTCCGACCCGACGCTGGACGACGTCTTCCTCGACGTCACCGGACGCCGGCGAGAACGTGGCGCTGGCGAGGTCAGCGAGGTGGCGTCGTGAAGACCGTCTTGATCCTGGGTGAGCGCGCCGTTCGTGAAGCAAAGCGGACCCCTGACGCGCTGCTGCCGACGTTGCTGATTCCCATCTTCTTCTTGATCGTCAACACCGGGCAGGCGGCGAAGATCTTCCCGACCGGCAGCACGCCCTTCCTGGAAGGACAGAGCTACGCCGCCTTCCAGCTACCGGCCACTCTGCTTCTCGCTGCCTCGTTCGGCACTGCCGCCCTGTACCTCGTGGAAGAGATCGAGAACGGCTACTTCGACAAGCTGCGGGCAACGCCGATCTCGCGTGGGTCACTGGCGTTGGGGCGACTGTCGGCGGAAGCGCTGAAGTCGACTGGGATGACGATCGTCATCTTGCTGATCGCGTTTCCGTTCGGAATCCGGATTGCCAGCGGTCCGATCGGAGTCGTGCTGCTCATCGTCTTGACTGCCGGCTGGGCGGTGGGCTACTCGGGATTCCTGCAGTTCGTCGCCCTTAAGACCCGCAACGCGGCAGCCACCAACTCGGCGGGACTGATCTTCTTCCCGCTGCTGTTCCTGACGCCGAACTTCGTTCCACGCAACCTCCTAGCCCGTCCGATGGAGATCGCCGCCACCCTCAACCCGGTCACCTACATGATGGAGGCCTTGCGATCGTTGATCCTGGTCGATCTTGACTGGGCAGTGATCGGCAAGGGCCTCGCGGTCGTAGCGGGGTTTGTGTTGATCACGGTGTTCGTCAACATTCGAACGATGGCCACGTACGACTGACGCGGAGGCGCCGATCTGCCGATCGGCCCTTCTTCGTACGACCCGCTCGAGCGCTCAGTCGACGTGGAGCATCATCGTTTCGTTGAAGTATCCCAGACCGCCGTCGAAGGAAGCCTCGAGCACCAGCTCGTGAACGCCAGGCTTCAGCGGCGGGACCACGGCTAGTTGCCCGTGTGACGCGACGCGCAGCACGTCACCGGCTTCCCTGTCGTCCGGCGTTCCTTCGTCGGCGAGGTCCCAGTAGCTGCCCTCCTCGACCTGTAGGTCGAAGGCGCCCGAGTCGAAGCCATCACCGAGACGTAGCGCCCTGCCGTCGAGGGTCGCGTTGCTGTAGTCGAGCAGGTCGAAGGTGAGATCCGCGTCAGCGATGATTTCAGCGTCGTTTGCGCCCCAGGTCGGGATCCAGCTCCAGCTGATCGCCGGAGTGACCACGATCATTGAGCCGCGCGGCACGTCGCACTGTCGAATACCTGAGTCCGTGATTGGTGGCGAAACGAGGAACGCCCCACCAGAAGTCGTGCCGCAGTTGTCGGTGAAGACAGGGCCGTCTGATGCCCCCAACACCCACTGCATGTAGGTCTGCTGCCACTCAGCCATCGACCTACCCAGCGGATGAGCTCCCCCCGGTAGCGGCTGGGTGGCGGCGTTCGCCGGACCCGGGACCAGCATCAGTGCGGCCACGACGCCGCAGACAACGAAGTGGATTGGCAGAATGCGACGCATCACGCCCACCTCCGTGGTGGTGATCGGATGCGCCGCACATTTGCCCGGTGCCGACCGGCTGTCAAGATGCCAGCGGCGCGTCACCCTGACCTTTGACGCGACGCGGTTGTGCGCTGACCGGGAGTCATCATCTCGGTGTCGAGATAAACAGCATCGAGGTGTCCGAGAGCCCTACCCGAGCCGAGCGATGAACGGTCGATTGAGCGAACCACCTGCCACGAGCGTACGTCGGCCGTCGACAAGCACCGCAGTGGCGAATCCCTTCTCGTCGGCTGCCAGCAGGTCGCCCTCCCACAGATGAGTGCGCGTGCCGTCAGCGTCGACCCGAGCCACGACGAACTCACGCGTGTTCTTGACTAGTCGATTGGCTACGAAGGCGACTCGACCGTTGCGTACGTCGGCGGCATAGATCGAGCACCTGCACACCACGCTGATCGTCCCCCGGTGGCCAAATGTCGCGTCGACCTTGCCAGTCCGAAGTAGTCGAACGACACCGTAAGAGCCGCTTGAGACGTCGTAGGCGGCTACTACGATGCGCGCGGCAGCATCCTCATCGAGGGCAAGTGGATAACTAACCCCGCCACGCGTGAGGTTGAAGAGAACGAGTCCGTCGTTGGAGAACTTCCGGTCGTACGCGCCAGTCTGTCGAAGACGGACCACTCCTGAACGATATGCGTACTTCGATTTTCCTGGCGAGAGCGGGTAGAAATCGAGTGCCAGAAGAACGCGGTCGCGCGCGTCCACCTCCAGCGCGTCGGGCTGGTCGGTGATGTCGAGGTTGATCGTCACCCGGCCGTTGGCGCCGAACGTGTCGTCGCGGGAACCATCGGCGTTGAGCCGCACAATCCTCGTATCCTCGCCTTTGGCGGCCTTTGTCATCGCCGCCACTACGACGCGCCCCTGAGAATCCACTGTCACTGGGTTCGCTGTCCAACGGTGGAGGGGACCGAGCGGCAACTCGCGGACACCGTCTGTTGAGAATGAGGTATCGAGCTCCCCATCCGCCGTCCAACGGTGCGCGAGAACTACGTCGCTGCTACGAGTCGCGGTAACTGCTGTCCCATCAGCTTCCACGGCGACCTGTGGCGAAGATGCGGAGTCGCCAAGGACCGCCGTCGCGACTCCGTTGACGCCGTAAGTGTTGTCCAGCGTGCCGTCCTGATTGATCCGCGCAATGAAGATGCCCCGCTGGACGGTGCCGTCAACCACGAAGTCGCCGACCGCCACGTACTGGCGACCGTCCCGAGCGATGTCGCGGACCGTTCCATTCTTCAGCGGCCAGCGCATCACTCCGTCGCCGGAGAACGTTGGGTCGACGTCCAGCGACACAGCCCACGCAGGCAACGCCACCACCGCCGTCAAGAGCGTGAGCAGTGAGGCAGTGAGTGTGCGGCGCATAGGGGGCTCCTGTCGTCTGGGCGACATGGGGAGGCTAGCCACCTTCCTGCGGGTAGTCAGTCCTCCGGCAGTCTGAGATGAGGACCACAAATGGTTGAAGGTCGGCAGGCCTTGGCGTATGTGGAACGCCCGTTCCACCAGGTGGATCGCCTTCGGGGGATGCGTGGTATTTCGACGTCGAGAGGCTTACTCTCGGGGAAATGACTGAACGGTCGCTCAGCGAAATCCCGGGCGGCGCGTCGAACGACGCCGCCGACCCTGTCTCGGCGCGGGTGCGAGCCATCACTGAGTCCCGTGTCAACGACCCGGGGCCGCTGCTGGAGGTTCTGCACGACATCCAGAGTCAGTTTGGCTACCTACCCGAAACCACGGTCCCGGTCGTGGCCGAGATTCTGAACCTCAGCCGGGCCGAGGTCCATGGGGTCGTCTCCTTCTACGCAGACTTCCGGGCCACCCCGCCCGCTGACATCGGGGTGGAGATCTGCCGTGGTGAGGCGTGCCAGGCAGTGGGAGCTGAGGCCCTCGTCGCGCACGCCACGAGGCGCCTGGGCATCGGGGTGGGAGACCAGACTGGGGACGGTTCGGTCGGCCTCGAGCAGATCTTCTGCTTCGGCAACTGCGCCCTCGGCCCGACGGCTTCGGTCGCCGGACGCCTGCACGGGCGGGTCACCCCCGAGCGGCTCGACGCGCTCCTCGATGAAGCGCAGGCAGGGAGCAAGAGCACGTGACCACCACTGTCTACATCCCCCGTGACTCCTCCGCCCGTGCCGTCGGCGCTGACGAGGTTGCCGTCGCGCTCACGGCGGAGGCCGCCCGGCGCGGTGACGACGTCTCCATCGTGCGCAACGGGTCACGCGGGATGCTCTGGCTCGAGCCGTTCGTCGAGGTCGACGTAGGGGGGACGCGGGTCGGTTACGGGCCCGTCCGCGCCGACGACGTCGCGGGCTTGCTCGATGCCGGACTCTTGACCGGCGCCGATCACGACCTCCGCCACGGTGCCGTCGACGAGCTTGCCTGGCTCGCACGCCAGGACCGGCTGACATACGCGCGCATGGGTGTGATCGATCCCCTAGACCTCGATGACTACCAGGCGCATGGGGGTCTCGCCGGCCTACGCAAGGCGATCGAACTGACCCCGCAAGGCGTTGTTGAGGTCGTTGCGGCGTCCGGGCTTCGCGGACGCGGTGGCGCCGGTTTCCCGGCTGGCCGTAAATGGCAGACCGTTCTCGACGCACCAGGCGACACCAAGTACATCTGCTGCAACGCCGACGAGGGCGACAGTGGCACCTACGCCGACCGGATGCTGATGGAGGGTGACCCGTTCACCCTTCTCGAGGGCATGACGATCGCCGGCCTGGCCGTGGGAGCGACGCAGGGATACATCTACCTGCGCTCGGAGTACCCAGACGCACGAGACATCCTGCGCGAGGCGATCGAGATCGCCCGCGGTTTTGGTTGGCTCGGTAGGGATGTGTTGGGCAGTGGCCGTTCGTTCGACATCGACGTGCGCATGGGTGCGGGTGCCTACATCTGCGGCGAAGAGACCTCGATGCTCGACAGCCTCGAGGGAAAGCGCGGCATGGTGCGCGCCAAGCCGCCGCTGCCCGCGCTCGAAGGTCTGTTCGGCAAGCCCACCGTCGTCAACAACGTGCTCACGCTCGGCAGCGTCCCCTTCGTGCTCGCCGAAGGGGCAGACGCCTACGCCTCGCGCGGTCTCGACCGATCACTGGGCACGCAGGTCTTCCAGCTGGCCGGAAACATCAAGCAAGGCGGCGTCGTCGAGCTCGGATTCGGCGTCACGCTGCGCGAACTGGTCGAAGACTTCGGTGGCGGCACAGCGTCCGGACGCCCGATCCGCGCCATCCAGGTCGGAGGGCCACTCGGTTCCTATCTCACCGCAGACCAGCTCGACCTGCCGCTCGAGTACGAGACGTTCGCGGCTGCAGGCGCGATGGTCGGGCATGGCGGCATCGTCGTGCACGACGACAGCGCCGACATGGCACGTCTAGCACGCTTCGCCATGGAGTTCTGTTCAGAGGAGTCCTGCGGCAAGTGCACGCCGTGCCGAGTCGGCTCGACGCGGGGGGTTGAGGTCATCGACAAGATCACCGCTGGCGACGACCGGCAGGGCAACCTCACGTTGCTGCTCGACCTGTGCGACGTGATGACCGACGGCTCACTCTGCGCTATGGGTGGGCTTACCCCGATGCCGGTGCGCAGCGCAATCACCAAGTTCCCCGAAGACTTCGGCCTGACGGCGCAGGAGGTCACCTCATGACACTGCTTCACGAGCCAGCCGGACGCGTGGCGTCCGACATGGGGACTCCCGCGGTTGCGGGTGACGCCACCGTCGAGGTCGAGATCGACGGCGTTGTGGTGACGGTGCCCGAGGGCACCTCGATCATGCGTGCCGCTGCCGAGGCTGGGGTTGATGTTCCAAAGCTGTGCGCCACCGACTCGATGAAGTCGTTCGGCTCGTGCCGCGTCTGCCTGGTCGAGATCGAAGGACGCCCGGGGACGCCTGCATCCTGCACGACGCCGGTCGCGCCAGGGATGAAGGTGGCGACGACCACGCCGAAGGTCGACAAGCTGCGCCAGGGGGTCGTCGAGCTGTACCTGTCCGACCACCCGGCCGACTCGTGCGGCGAAGGCGCCTGCGAGTTGCACGCGATGGCCGAGACGGTCGGGCTCACCGACGTTCGCTACGGCCAAGAGGGACACAACCACCTGAACATCGAGGTGGACGCGTCCAACCCCTACTTCACGTTCGATCCCAAGGCCTGCATCGTCTGCTCGCGCTGTGTCCGCGCCTGCGACGAGATCCAGGGGACGCTGGCGCTGACTGTTGAGGGACGTGGCTTCGAGTCGCTGATCTCGGCGTCCGGTACGTCGTTCATGGAGTCGGAGTGCGTGTCGTGTGGCGCCTGCGTGCAGGCCTGCCCAACAACCGCGCTGCAAGAGAAGAGCATCATCGAGCTGGGCATGCCGACGCGCACGGTCAAGACGACGTGCGCCTA
Source organism: Actinomycetes bacterium (assembly GCA_024644345.1). GTDB lineage: Bacteria > Actinomycetota > Actinomycetes > JAHEKZ01 > JAHEKZ01 > JAHEKZ01. The sequence goes on from JAHELE010000041.1 coordinate 21,598, forward strand.
CTGCGGCGTCGGCTGTTCGTTCGACGCCGAGATGCGCGGCGACGAGCTCGTGCGCATGACGCCGTCGAAAGAGGGCGGTGCCAACGAGGGGCACTCGTGCGTCAAAGGGCGGTTCGCCTGGGGCTACGCCACACACCGTGAGCGCGTCACCGTCCCGATGGTGCGCGAGAAAATCACCGACGAGTGGCGTGAGGTGTCATGGGACGAGGCGATCAGCTTCACCGCGCGCCGGTTCACTGAGCTGCAGCAGCAGTACGGCACTGACGCTATCGGTGGAATCACCTCGTCGCGCT
>JAHELE010000146.1 GCA_024644345.1 Actinomycetes bacterium
ACTACGCACCGCTCGACGGCACTCTGAACAGGCCCTGGTCGAGGCACGGTCACGACTGGCCGCGGTGACGCTGATCGCGGTGACGAGCGACATCTCTGAGCGAGCGGCCGAGCTGGACCCCGGAATCCTGCGGTCGTTGGACGCGGTGCACCTGGCCACGGCTTTGGCGGCCAGCGATCGGCTCGAGGGCGTCATCACCTACGACCGAAGACTCGTTGACGCATGCGCCGCTCACGGCGTCCGCGTGGTGTCGCCAGGGACGGCGGCGTAGGACCACTCTCAGCGGAGTCTGCGGACGAGGCGCGGGTGGACCAAGATTCCCACCGCCGCCCCCAATCTGTGTCACTATTCACCGCCGATCGTCAGACGGGGACCCCATGTACACACGCTCTCTAGCCGCTCTCGTGGGCACGGCCGCAGCATTCGCCACTGCCCTGTCCGGGGCCGCGCCGGCCTCAGCTGGCCTTAGCCCGAGCAACGAGATCCTTGTCTGGAACTCCGCCAATCCGTCACCGACCGCCCTGTCAGACGTCACCGAGCCCCTCGATGGCAAGACCCTCACCCAGGTGAGCACCGGCGACCACCACACCTGCGCACTCGACCGCGCCGGCCGCGCCTACTGCTGGGGCAGCGACGGCTACGGCGAGCTCGGGGACGCCGCCGCCGTACCAGGATGGAAGCCCACGGCCGTCGATCGCAGCGGCGTGCTCGCCGGCGTCCGCTTCACCACCATCAGCGCCGGAGGTGCCCACACCTGCGCGCTGTCCCGCGAGGGCCACGCGTACTGCTGGGGGCGCGGTGACAGTGGGCAACGCGGTGACGGGTCGAAGCAGAGCAAGGCCACCTCACCAGTTGCCGTCGGCGGGCGTGCGCTCAAGGGGCGATTCCTGATCGACATCGCCGCCGGAGCTGCCCACACCTGCGCGATCGACAAGACGGGCCGGGCTTTCTGCTGGGGCGAGGGCAGCAACGGGCGTCTGGGCGACGGCACCACCCGCGATCGCACCCGCGCCGTGCCCGTCGATCGCAGCGGCGCGTTGCGGGGTCGCACGCTTGCGGGCATCTCCGCTGGCGGCGCCCACACGTGTGCGATCGACGACGCGGGGCGTGCTTACTGTTGGGGGCGCGGTGACAGCGGCCAGCTCGGGAACGGCAACCAGGTGACGCATCGGCGTCCGGTGGCTGTTGACCGCTCGCGCCAGCTGAAAGGCGTGCGACTTCGGCAGATTTCGGCGGGCCACAACTTCACCTGCGGTATCGATCGCGCCGGCGCGACGTACTGCTGGGGCGAGGGACGCGCGGGGCAGCTGGGCGACGACTCCGGCCGCGCGAGTGCGGTGCCGGTGAGGGTGGCGCAGGACGCCCGGGCGTTCGCGATCGGCTCGTTGGACGCCGGTCGCACCGCCAGTTGCGCGGCGACTGCTTCGGGGCGGGCGTTCTGCTGGGGCAAGGGCAGCCTGGGGAGCGGGGTCAACCAGAGCGACCGCACACAGCCGGTGGACGTGTCCGCGGTGCCCAAGGGACTGGGCTTCACCGACCTGGCCGTGACGACCGGCGACACCGGCCAGCGCGGGTGCGCGATCGGTGACAACGGCCGCGCCTACTGCTGGGGCAGCGACCAGCTGGGCCGCCTCGGCCAAACGGTGAAGCCCCTGGAGGTCTACAGCTCGGGGACGTCTGACATCCCCGCCGGGGCCGTGCTCAGCAGCCTCACGGCGTCAGGCACGCACCGGTGCGTCCTCGACAGCGACGGCAAGGCGTACTGCTGGGGCAGCAACTACGGGGGCGAGCTGGGGATCGGCCCGTCAGCTGATGTCGTCACCGCTCGCCCTGCCGCGGTCGTGAGCGACGGTGCCCTCGCGGGAGTCACGTTGACCCGGATCTCGGCGGGCGCGTACAACACCTGTGCGCTCGACGCCTCCGGGAAGGCGTACTGCTGGGGTGGTTCCGGCGACCGCGTCGGCGACGGCACCACCAACGTCGACGTGCGACACCGCGAGCCGGTTGCCGTCGACACCTCTGGCGTGCTGGCCGGCAAGATGCTGACCCAGATCTCGGTGGGGTACGCCCAGTCGTGCGCCATCGCATCCAACGGCAAGGCGTACTGCTGGGGCTGGGGATCGTCGGGGGTACTCGGGAACGGGTCGACCGCGGACGCTCCTTCACCCGTGGCGGTCGACACGTCCGGCGTGCTGGCCGGCAAGACGCTGACCGGCCTGGCCACTGGGCCGTTCCATACCTGCGCGCTCGACTCTGATGGCAAGGCCTACTGCTGGGGTGACGGCATCGGCGGTGCCCTTGGGAACGGATCCACGGCCGACAGCTCGGTACCGGTGGCGGTTGAGGCATCGGGGGTGCTGTCGGGTAAGACGCTCGTCGCCATTACCGCCAACGAGCGGTACACCTGCGCGCTCGACACTGCCGGCAAGGCGTACTGCTGGGGTGAGCGCGCGCTCGGCGGCAATGCGACGTCGTCGTCCACACCGGTGGCCGTCGACGACAGCGGCGTGCTGAGCGGTCGGGTGCTGACCCAGATCTCGGCGGGGTACTCGCATGCCTGTGCTCGTGACACCCAGGGACGCGCGTACTGCTGGGGCGTCGGGACGTCCGGCCAGCTGGGCGACGGACTGAGTACGACGTCGGCAACACCTGTGGCCGTCGATGCGGGCGGCGCGTTGAACGGTTTGTTCGTGACCGAGATCGCGGCGGGGGACGGTCAGACGTTCGCACTCGCCGAGGCGTCGTAGTTCCGCGGGTTGGCAGCCGTCAAACCGGCGCGTGACGGTGGTGACCGTGTTGGCGAGACGAGGGGTCTGAATGCGCAGGTGGATCGGCCTCATCATCTCCACGCTGGTCCTGACATCCGGTTGCGGTGGCGTCGATGCAGGGGATGCCCAGGTCGCTGCCCATGGCTCACCGTCCAGCAGTCCGTCGATTGATGAGCTTGGTGACTTGGATCTGTTCTCTCGAGACCTGTGTGCTGATGGATTGTTGAAGCCGGGCGCCGACTTCCGAATTACTGGCTTCAATTTTCTTTCTAACGAGGAAGTTCAGATCAGCTGGAGTTCGGTGGAAGACTCGGGCCTTCACGGAGAACTCGGTGCATTCACCACTGACGGACAGGGTCAGCTGGCCGCAAAGGTGAGATTGCCGAGGTCGGTGCAAGGGGAAAGTATCGAAGTGGACGCTGTCGGCCCCTCACCCGCGGGATACACGCTTGCTAGCGAGTTTTTCGGGGTGGGAGCGTGTTGACAGCGCGGGGTAGGGCCAGGTCTCAGCCGTCTCGAAGGGCTATGGCGTCGCCCAGCTGCCGGGAGTAGCCCCAGCGGCTGCTCGGGTCATGTGGACAAGGGGATAGTCCATGAACGGACGCCGATTCACCGTCGTGCTTGCCACCGTTGCTCTGTCGACCGGGCTCCTGTACGTCCCCAGTGCGTCGGCGATGAAGCCAGACATCTTCTGGGACAGTGGTGAAGGTTCGGCCTCGTTCAAGGATGTCTGCAGTGGCTTTCCCATCCGCCTCGAGAGCGGTGGCAGTGGCCATGCGACGCTCTTCTATGACCGCGCCGGCGAGCTGCGGTCGATCGCGTTCTCAGGTCACTACAGCGCCACGGTCACCAACAAGCTGACCGGAGCGGCGGTCACTCTCAACGTGTCGGGGCCAGGCAAGCTCGACCCGTCAACCGGCCATCAGGTCCTGTCCGGGCCTTGGGCGCTCATTGAGTTCGACGACCCTGGCACTCCGGACTGGGAGGGCTACCTGCTCTACGCCAGGGGCCGGACGACCCTGATGACAGGCGCGAACGGACAAGACGTGGTGAGCCCGACGAGCGGCGTGCGGCGCGACATCTGCGCAGAGCTGGGATAGCTAGCGTGGCTCAGGGTCCATTGGCGGCGCCAGAGAGTGCGCGCGTCAGACCACTCGGTCTGCCGTCGGTAGCGCCCTGAACGTGATGTACGTCCACCGCGACACGAGGGCGTCGTGAGTCGTGGTGGCGCCGGCCCGCAGCCGGACGCGCCAGCGCGTCCCGTCGTGCCGACGGTCGTCGAACCGGCGGGTGAACGTGTCCGACGTGGTGGCGTTCTCACACAGTGACCGTCGCAGCGTCCGCCACCCGTCGCTGGTCATCACCTGCAGTGTGGCCAGCGCGCAAGGGCCAACCGGCGCTGGGGTCACCGTCCACGTCACCTTCGGACTGACGGCCGGACGCAGCGTCCAGTGGTTGCCGTCGTGGCGGAAGTACCCGTCCACCACCGCGTGCACGGATGCGGTGACGTCGAACTTCCGGCTCTCGGCGGTGGCCGGTTCGTGCGTGTTGTTGCCGCTGTACGTGGCGACGAAGCGTCCGGCAGACATCACCCTCACCCTGAAGGTGACGACGCGCTTGTCGAACGATGCTGACCCAACCGTCCGTGACCCGTTGGCGTCGCGTCGCGTGAGCTTGAGGACGCCGTTGCGCTTGTCGCGGTGGTCCAACGTCACCGTCACTGTTGCCCGCTTGCCGGCGTGGTACGTAGTGGCGTCCGTCGTGACGGTGAGCGTGGACGGTGTGCGGACGACCGAGACCGCGCCGGAGATGCCGATGGCGGGGGCATAGGTGTCGTCACCGGCCCAGCGGGCGATGTACCGCACCTGGCCGAAGGTTGGTGGTGTGTCGGCAAGGGACACGGTGCCGTCGGGCTGCACGGTGACCTCGCCGAGCGAGGTGCTGACGCCGTCGCTGATCCGCGAGACGGTCAGCTTCTGACCGGCGAACTCGGAGCCGACGCCCAGCCGCCCTGTGACGGCCACCTCGTCGCCGACGCGAACGTGATCCGGGGCGCTGAGCGAGAGGGAGGCCTCCTGCTTGGCCTCCAGGGGCTGGATCATCAGGTAGCGCTGGTTGTCGTAGTACGTCTCCCACCCGATGGCGAAGAGGCGGTCGGTGCCTCCGAAGGCGAGGCCTCCCGGGTAAAGCGTCATCGACGGAGTGAGGTTCTCCATCTCGAACGCCGACGAGATGGTGGTGGTGCCGCGGTCGAAGAGCCAGATGTCGTTGTCGTAGGAGGAGTCGGTTCCCATCGCCGCCAGCGAGCCACCGTCTGAGATCGCGGCAGCATTCGGGTAGTTGGTCGTCGGGTAGGCGTAGAGCGTGTCGAGGGTGAACGGGTCGAAGGCTCGGTGCACGTACGGCCATCCGGACGCCACGACCACCTCAGACGCGTCCGGGGCGATCGCCAGGTCTTGGGAGTTGGAACCGACGTCGGACCGATACCCCAAGGGGTTGAGCGAGGTACCTGAGATCGCGTAGCTGCGGGGGCTGGTCGGGCTCAGCCCCTGCTCGATGACCACCATGACGCCGGCAGCGGCAGCGATCTGTGGCTGGTAGAGGCTGTTGACGCCGGTTGCTTCCCCGATGGCGCCGCCCTGGCCAGGATCGAGGACGCCGACGCCACCCCAGCTGCTGCAGTCGGGTCCCGCGTGGCCGTAGAACACGATCCCGTCGGTCACGGCGATGTTCCGCGGGCAGGGCGTGCCGGAGGTCGGGTAGCGGGTGACCGCGAGGGTGGTGGTGTCGATCGCGGCGATCTGGTTGTCGCCCGACTGTGCGACGTAGACCGTTCCCGACTCGGCATCCACGTCCATGCCCTGGGCGCC
>JAHELE010000147.1 GCA_024644345.1 Actinomycetes bacterium
TTGCTCCGTCAATACTTCCCCAAGGGCACCGACCTGTCCCACCACACCGAAGACGCACTCCGGGCAGTCGCGCACGAACTCAACAACCGACCGCGAAAGGCGCTCGACTGGGACACCCCCGCCGAGAGAATGCGTGCTCTAATGAGCAGCACGTAGGACCCACCGTTGCGACGATCGCTGGAATCCAAGCGAGCGAAGGCAAGCTCTACTGTTGCGTGATTAAGGACGTCCATTCCAACCGGATCGTCGGGTACTCGATCTCGGATCGGATGACTGCGAAACTCGCCATCGACGCGCTCCGAAACGCCGTCACCCGCCGCGGTGACGTCGCCGGATGCATCCTGCACGCCGATCGAGGAAGCCAATTCCGCAGCCGCGCCATGGCCCGCGAGCTACGCCGCCACGACATGGTCGGATCGATGGGCAGAGTCGGCGCCGCCGGCGACAACGCCGCCATGGAGAGCTTCTGGTCCCTCGTTCAGACGAACGTGCTCAACCAACAGCGATGGGCAACCCGCCAGGAGCTGCGCCTGGCGATTGTCGTCTGGATCGAGCGGAAGTATCACCGTCAGCGAGCACAGGACACCCTCGGCGGGTTGACGCCCATCGAGTTCGAAGCCAAGCTAGCCGAGCCGCTCACCCTAGTGGTGTCCCGCATAGTGGTGTAACTCGCGGTGGTCGCTGGCGTCGTTGACGACGTGGGCGCGGTCACCGTGTGATCCTTCGAGGAATCTCCTACAACCCTCTCGAATGGAGTCATCACGATGACCGCTCCCCATATTGTCGACCCCGCGACCGTGCTCGGTGAAGTGCTCGCGGATGCGTCCCCGGATCTGATGCGGCAGCTGCTGCAGACGATGATCAACGCCCTGCTGTCCGCCTACGCGGACGCTGTCGTCGGCGCGGACTGGGGTCAGCCGTCCCCGGCCCGGACGACGCATCGCAACGGCTACCGGCACCGGGATCTCGATACCCGGGCGGGCACGATCGATGTCGCGATCCCGAAACTGCGCCAAGGCACCTACTTCCCGGAGTGGCTGCTGGAACGCCGCAAACGTTCCGAGGCGGCGTTGATCACGGTGATCGCCGACTGTTACCTCGCCGGGGTGAGCACGCGCCGGATGGACAAGCTGGTGAAGACCCTCGGCATCCATGCGTTGTCGAAGTCGCAGGTGTCTCGGATGGCGGCCGAGCTCGACGAGCACGTCGCCCAGTTCCGGCACCGGTCGCTGGCCGAGGCGGGACCGTTCACGTTCGTCGCCGCTGATGCGCTGACCATGAAGGTCCGCGAGGGCGGCCGTGTCGTCAGCACGGTCGTGCTGATCGCGACCGGCGTCAACGGCGACGGGCGCCGCGAAGTCCTGGGCCTGCAAGTGGCAACGAGTGAGACGGGGCCGGCCTGGAACGCGTTCTTCGCCGACCTCACAGCCCGGGGCCTCACCGGAGTGCAGCTGGTCACTTCCGACGCCCACGCCGGGTTGAAGGACGCGATCGCAGCGAACCTGCCCGGCACTGCTTGGCAGCGTTGCCGCACCCACTACGCCGCGAACCTGATGAGCGCGACGCCGAAGAGTATGTGGCCGGCGGTGAAAGCGATGCTGCACTCCGTCTACGACCAGCCCACCAGCGTCGACGTGAACGCCCAGTTCGATCGCACCCTGGACTACGTCGCCGACCGGCTGCCCGCGGTCGCCGAGCACCTCGAGACCGCCCGGGCCGACATCCTCGCGTTCACCGACTTCCCCAAAGACGTGTGGTCGCAAATCTGGTCGAACAACCCGAACGAACGACTCAACCGCGAGATCCGCCGCCGCACCGACAGCGTCGGGATCTTCCCCAACCGGGACGCCATCATCCGCCTCGTCGGCGGTGTCCTCGCCGAGCAGACCGACGAATGGGCCGAGGGTCGCCGCTACCTCGGACTCGACGCCCTCACCCGCTCCCGAATGCGCCTCGTCCCCAGCACAGAGAGCGAGGTGACCTCCGACAGCATCATGGCGCTCAGCGCCTAACCGAAGGACCAGCCGTTACACCACTCCCAGGGACTTGACCCTCACCGGTCAAGTCCTGTGGGGTGGTGTAGCGGTTTCCTTCGCTAGGCGGTGAGCGCGTAGGGCTCGGTCACCTCCTCGATGCCGGTGTTGGGCACGGGGGTGAGCCTGCAGCGGGTGAGGATCTCGAGTCCGAGGTAGCGGCGTCCCTCAGCCCATTCGTCGGTCTGCTCTGCCAGGACGGCTCCGACCAAGCGGATGATGGCATCCCTGTTGGGGAAGATCCCGACCGCGTCGGTGCGCCGACGGATCTCCTTGTTCAGCCGCTCGGCGGGGTTGTTCGACCAGATCTGCGTCCACACGTCCTTGGGGAAAGTGGTGAACGCGAGGAGGTCGTCGCGGGCTGCCTCGAGGTGGTCGGCGACGGCGGGCAGCTTGTCGGACGTGTAGTCCAGGAGGCGGTCGAACTGGGCGTGCACGGATGCCGCGTCGGGCTGGTCGTACACGGAGTGCAGCATGGACTTCACGACGGGCCACAGGGCTTTCGGGGTGACGGCCATGAGGTTCGCCGCGTAGTGGGTGCGGCAGCGTTGCCACACCGCTCCGGGCAGGTTCGCCGCGATGGCCTCGACGAGGCCCGCGTGCGCGTCGGACGTGACGAGGCGGACGCCGGCCAGGCCGCGGGCGACGAGGTCCGCGAAGAAGGTGTTCCAGGCGGACTTCGTCTCGCTGGTGGCGACCTGAAGCCCGAGGACTTCGCGGTGGCCGTCGCCGTTGACGCCGGTGGCGACCAGGCACACGGCGTTGATGACGCGGCCGCCCTCGCGGACCTTCATCGTCAGCGCGTCCGCGGCGACGAACGTGAACGGGCCAGCCTCATCGAGCGGGCGGTGCCTGAAGGTGGCGACGTGCTCGTCGAGGTCGGCGGCCATGCGTGACACCTGAGACTTCGACAGCCCGTCGATGCCGAGGGTCTTCACCCGCTTGTCCATCCGTCGGGTGGACACGCCTGCGAGGTAGCAGTCCGCGATGACGGTGATCAGCGCGGACTCGGCACGCTTGCGGCGCTCGAGTAGCCATTCAGGGAAGTACGTGCCCGAGCGCAGCTTGGGCACGGCGACGTGTGACACGTGCCGGCCCTGGTGTCGAGGGGGCGGTGGCGGTAGCCTTTGCGCTGCGCGACGCGGTCAGCCGACGGCTGGCCCCATTCGGCTCCGCAGACGGCGTCCGCGTCGGCGCTGAGCAGCACGTTGATCATGGTCTGCAACAGCGAGCGCATCATGTCCGGTGATGCGTCAGTGAGGAGATTGCCCAGTACACGGGCAGGGTCGACAATGTGGGGTGCGGTCATCGTGGTGATCCATTCGAAAGAGCTTTGACGGGTGATTTCGAAGGGTCCCGCGGTGGCCGCTTCCTCTATCTACGAGGAGCCTTGCCACCCCGGGGGCTACACCACTCTATGGGGCACTACTGGGGCCACCAACGCCGGCAGCTTCGCGGCCGTCGACCGCACCACCGGACCCGCCCCCGGCATCTTCGGCTCCGCGAGCACCCCCAACGACGAAGACGACTCGCGCAACAGCTCCACCGCATGGCGGAAGCTCACCCCCTGGGCGGTCATCACCCAGTCGACCGGACCGCCACCGGCCTGACACGCCCCCAGGCAGTGCCACAAGTTCTTCCCCGGCGACACGACCAGCGACGGCGTGGAGTCCTCGTGGAACGGGCACCGGCCCACCAGGTCCTTGCCCTGCCGGACCAGCTCGACCCCGCAGCCCTCCACCAGCCGCGCGACCGAGACCTCGGACTTCAACCGAGCGAGTTCAGCGTCGGGGATGCGCGCCATCCGAACCTCCAGAGCGCGAAGACTTGTCAAGAGCGTTAGTTCGCTCTCTATCATCTATCTACCTGACTCTGTCATGTCAAGCGGCGCACCGGGAGGTACCTATGGTCGAGGACGACACCACGCTCCTGCACGGACCCGGAAGCGAACCAGTGACCGATCACAAGTTCGGCGACCGACTCGCCGCCCTCCGCAAGCAACGCGGGCTCACCCGGCAGGCCGTCGCCGACGCCGCCGGCGCCCACGTCACCCAGATCCGCCGCTACGAAGCCGGCACCAGCCAGCCCACCCTCGACGTCCTGCGCAACCTCGCCCTAGCGCTGAGCACCAGCGCTGACTCGCTCCTGTTCGACACCGACGAACGCGGCCCCGCCAACCCCAGCCTTCGACTACGCCTCGAAGCCCTCGACCAGCTCGACCCCGACGAAAACGCCGCCGTCCTGGCCATGATCGAAGGCGCCGTCCTGCGCCACCACGCCCGCCGCCAACTCAACGTCAGCTGAGGTTCCGATGGCTTCCTGGCGCGACCTCGCATCTCCGCAGGCGCAGCACGACCTTGACAGCCTGCTCGACCCAGCCCTGGGATTCGCCCAGCAGCAGCTGGACAAGCACGGCGAGTTCTTCCCCTATGCCTTCGTCGTGCGCACCGGCGGCCAGATCGAGATGGTCGCCGCGCGCCCCGACTCAGCCACTGACAGCCCCAGGTCGGCTGACGTGATCGTCGCCTGCCGCACCACGCTCGCCGAGGGGCGCGACCACCTGCGCGCGGCTGCGGTCGTCGCCGACGTCCGTCTGCCCGACGGCCGCGACGCGATCCGCGTCGAGCTCGAACACACCGAGGGCCCGGCACTGACCGTCGCGCTGCCCTATGCCAAGAAGCGCTTCGGCCGCGGCATCGACTACGAACCGCTCCAGGCCGGACCTGGGACCCGGCACGTCTGGAGCGACTGAGCACTCACCCGGTCAGCTTGTCCAGCCCCTTGCGCGCCTCGCTCCGCACCCAGGCACGGCTGTCACCAAGCTTCGACTCGAAGGCTGGTTGCGCCGCGGGAGCCCTGAGCTTCGCCAGCGCCTTCACAGCGTGCCCATCGACGTCCGGGTCCTCGACCAGGCCGAGCAGCACGTCGACGGCCTGAGGCCTCTTCGACTTCGCCAACCCCAGCACGACCATCTGCCGCGCCTTGCCGTACCGCTCGTCCACGGCCAGCTCAACAAGCGCGTCGAAGTCGGCATCGTCGAACAGCACCTCCAGCGCGTTGCCCATCGTCCAGCGCAACCCCGTGCCGGTCGGATCGACTTCCGCGTCAACCGCGCGGAACTCGTCGATCACCGTCCCCGTCGCGACGGGCTTGGCCCACGGCACCGACAGCGCCCGCACGAGCTCACCCTTGACCTTCGGATCGCTCGCACGACCGAGCCAGTCGACCAGGACCGGGATCGCCTCGCGATACCGGACACCAGACCGCCGCAGGTCCGCCAGCGAGCCCACCTCGAACCCAACCGCAGCGAGGTCGACCAAGATCGGCTCCTCGCCAGGGGCAGGCGCCGCCGAGCCCATCAGGGCAAGTTCCTGATCAAGTTGATCTGGCCAGCACTGACCGCGTCCTGCAGTGGCCCGGAGAGCGTCGTCGAGCCGCGGACGTACAGGTTGAACCCCAGGCCCTCCTGCTGGGCATAGGCAGCGAAGTCGCGCAGCTGGTTCGTGTAGCTCAGGTTCGCGACGTTCTTCACCTCGCCCAGAGCCGTGCTCGTCAACTCGTCCGGGATCCGATAGGACGCCGTGCCACTC
>JAHELE010000148.1 GCA_024644345.1 Actinomycetes bacterium
GTACAACGAGTAGCCGAGGATCGTCAGAACACCGATCACGGTCGCCGGAGTCACCTCGAAACCACTGAGCGAGTAGATCCCCACCGTGATGAAGACGTCGTGGAAGAGCGCCACCAGCGCCGCCATCGCCATCCGCCACTCGAACGTGATCGAGAGGTAGAAGACGATCAGGACGAGGAACACGATCAGGCCGGTCAGCGCCTTCTTGGTGATCTGCTCACCCCACGACGGCCCGATCACCTGGGTCGACACGTCTGCTAGGGGAACGTCGCATGCGTCTGCGAGGGCAGTGCTCACGGCCCCGGTCTCGGCCGGGGTGAGGTCAACGGTCTGCACTCGCACCTGTCGACCGCTCGAACCGTTCAGCTCGGTGACGATCGGGATGCCGTCGGGGACCTCGGCCGCTGCCGCGTCCCGGGCTGTGGCGACGTCACATTGGTCGCTGGGAACGGTGAAGACCGCTCCTCCGGAGAACTCGACACCGAACTTCAGCCCGTTGACGGCCAACGAGCCGAGCGCGATCACGAGCAGGACCGCCGAGAGGATGTACCACTGCTTGCGGCGCCCGACGAAGTCGAACGAGACGTCACCGCGGTAGAGACCAGAGGTGAAGGTGTGCAAGCGGCTCATCTCAGGCCTCCTTCACTGCGCGACGTCCGGCGGGTGCCGGACGATCAGACGCTGATCTGGCGCTCCTGGCCCCCAGACGGTCGGGCGAAAGACCGGACCACCTGCTCCCACTGTTGAAGAACCGGGTCCGAGCCAGAAGCGTGACGAGCGGCTTGGTGAACAAGAAGACGACCAGCAGGTCGATCAGCGTCGTGAGTCCCAGGGTGAAGGCGAACCCGCGCACCCCGCCGACCGACAGCACCCACAGGACAACGGCGGCGATCAACGAGATGAAGTCGGCGGCGATGATTGTGCGTCGGGCCCGCACCCAACCTGCCTCCAGGGCAGCGCGCAACGACCGCCCTTCGCGCACTTCGTCACGTATTCGCTCGAAGTACACGATGAACGAGTCAGCGGTGATTCCGATCGCCACGATCAAGCCGGCGACTCCGGCGAGCGTGAGGGTGAAGTTGAGCGCCTCACCCAGGATGACGACCGAGGCGTAGGTGAACAGACCGGCGATCAGCAGGCTCGCCACCGCCACCAGAGCCAGGGCCCGGTAGTAGAAGAGCAGGTACAGCACGACCAGCGCCAGCCCGAGCGCGCCGGCGATCAGCCCGGCGTGCAGCTGGTCGGCCCCCAGGGTCGGTGAGATGGTGTTGCGCTCGCCGATCGTGAAGGTGAGCGGAAGGGCACCGAACTTGAGGACGTTTGCCAGGTCGGATGCCTCCTGCTGCGTGAACTGGCCGGTAATCTGCGCCTGACCACCCGGGATGGCCTCGTTCACACCTGGCGCCGAGACGACCAGGCCGTCGAGGACGATGGCGAACCGGTTGCCTGGCGAGTCGGGCGGCTGGGCTGCCATCTCGGCGGTGATCTTGCCGAAGGTCTTGGTGCCGTCACCGTTGAAATCGAGGCTGACGATCCACCCTGCGGAGTTCTGCGAGAGGTTCGCCTGCGCACTGTCGACATCGGATCCCGGTACGGCCACGGGTGCGAGCAGGAACTTCTCGGCGCCGTTGCGGTCGCACGCGATCGCTGCCTGGTCGTCGGCGAACTGTGCGCCGACGTTGAGCTGTTGGGGGTCTGAGCAGTCGAGCTGGGTGAAGGCCTGCTGCAGCTCGGGGGTGACCTCGGCGCCGCCGGTGGCGATCGGCGCCGGGGTCTGTGTCGGCGCATCGGTGGTCGTCGCCGAAGGAGTCGGTGTCGGTGTCTGGCTGTTGTCGTTCTTCCCAGCGCTCGCATCGACCCGGCCGGCGGCCTGCGCTCCGGCGCCGAGCCGCGGCACCAGCGCGCCGTTGCCACCCCCGTTGTTCTTGTTCTTCTTCGTCTTGGTGTCGGAAGGGCTGGGCGTGGGCGTCGGCGCCACATTCGGCTGAGCATCGAGCACCGGGCGGAATCCCAGCCGCGCGGTCTGCCCGAGCTGCTCGACGAGTTTGTCCTCGGTCAGGCCGGGCACCGACACCACGATCACGGCCTGATCACCGCGTCCCTGCGGGGCAACCTCGGCCTCGGCTACCCCCGCCCCGTTGACGCGGGCCGAGATGATCTCGACCGCCTGCTTGATGGAGTCGTCGGTGATCGTCCCGGTTTCGCCGGGCGCGGGGGCCGGGACCAGGGTGACGGTCGTCCCGCCTTGCAGGTCGAGACCGAGCTTCGGCTTGGTGGCTCCTTGCCATGCCATCCACCCGCCCATCCCGATGGCGAGGACCAGCAGCACCAACAGGGCGCGCCCGGGCCGTCCACTGGTGGGAGTTGCCACGTCAATCCTCCGGCTCAGTTCTCGAGGCGAGGGACCGTTGATGGCCCCCACGTCTGTGCCGCGAACGACGACCTCAGCACTGCTGAAGTATCCCTGACGTCAGCCGGGTCCTGGGCCCCAGGGTCACTCCGACGTCGGCGTGTCGTCGATGACGCGTCCGATGGCTCGCCGATCGAACCGGAGCTCGACCCCTGGTGCGACCAGCAATGTCACCTCTGCGTCGTCCAGGGCCGCGATGGTGCCGAAGAGTCCGCTCGTCGTCACGACATCGGACCCGACCCGCAGGCTGGCCGCGACCATGGCCGCCTCCTGGGACCGACGCTGCTGCCCTCGGACCAGCAGCCATACGCCCACGATCGGCAGCGCCAGGATCACCAGGACCAGTACGTCGCTCATCGGGTTTTCCGCTCCCTGCTGCTAGTCGGCCGAATCGTCATCCTCAGTGGGATCGAAGAGTGACGCGTGCGCGGCGCCAGCGGTGGGCTGGGGCACCCCTAGATGTTCCCATGCCGCGGGGGTTGCGATCCGACCCCGCGGAGTTCTGGCCAGCAGACCGGCTCGAACCAAGTAGGGCTCGGCGACCTCTTCGACCGTCTCCCGCTCTTCCCCCACCGCTACCGCAAGGGTGCTCAGACCCACCGGTCCGCCGCCGAACTTGCGCACCAGGGCCTCGAGCACGGACCGGTCGAGCCGGTCGAGCCCCATGTCGTCGACGTCGTAGATGGTGAGAGCAGCCTTGGCCGTTGCCTGGTCGACCACCCCGGTGCCACGTACCTCGGCGAAGTCTCGCACCCGACGCAGCAGCCGGTTGGCGACGCGGGGCGTCCCCCGCGAACGTCCTGCGATCTCCGTCGCACCGCCCGGTTCGAGGGTGACCTCGAGCAGGTCGGCGGACCGGATGAGGATCGACGTGAGCTCGGTCGGGTCGTAGAAGTCGAGGTGGGCCGTGAACCCGAATCGGTCGCGCAGCGGTCCGGGCAGCAAGCCGGCTCGGGTCGTCGCCCCCACCAGTGTGAAGGGCGGCAGGTCGAGGGGGATGGCGGTTGCCCCTGGGCCCTTGCCGACCACGACGTCGACCCGGAAGTCCTCCATCGCCAGATAGAGCATCTCTTCGGCCGGGCGGGCCATCCGGTGGATCTCGTCGAGGAAGAGCACCTCACCCTCGGTCAGGGATGAGAGCACCGCTGCCAGGTCGCCCGCGTGCTGGATGGCCGGGCCGCTGGAGATGCGCAGCGGCTGGTTGATCTCGGCAGCGATGATCATGGCCAGGGTGGTCTTGCCCAGTCCGGGTGGGCCGGACAGCAGCACATGGTCGGGGGCGGCGCCACGACCGTAGGCCGCTGACAGGACCAGGCCGAGCTGCTCACGCACCCGGGTCTGCCCGACGAACTCGGCCAGGTGCTTGGGCCGCAGGGCGGCGTCGATCGCCCCCTCGTCCAGCTGGATGGACGGGTCGACCAGCTCGCCGCCGGTGGACGTGTCGTCGGTACTCATCGACCAGCCACCGCGCTGCCCATCGACTGAAGCGCCGACCGCAGCAGCACGGCTATCTCGGCGTCCGGAGCGTCATCGCCGAACTCCTGGGCAACCGCCGTCACCGCCGTGTCGGCATCACGATGACCCCAGCCGAGCCCGACCAGGGCGGCGTGCACCTGCACCTGCCAGCTCCCGACCGCCGCTGGACCGGTCGCCGCCGACCCCGCCGCGGCCGAGGAAGTGCTCATGGTCGGGGCCCCCAGCTTGTCCTTCAGCTCGAGGACGAGACGCTGCGCACCCTTCTTTCCGACGCCCGGAACCTGGGTCAGCGCAGCGAGATCGTCGGTCGCGACGATCCGACGGAGGGCGTCAGGACGCAGGGTGGCCAACATCGCCTGGGCAAGCCGCGGTCCCACGCCACTCACTGTCTGCAGCACCTCAAAGACACGACGTTCATCGGCGTCGACGAACCCGTAGAGCGTCAAGGAGTCTTCACGGACGACAAGAGACGTATGCACTGTGGCCTCGTCCCCCCGGCGCAGCACCGAGACGGCCTGCGGTGTGCACTGGACTGCCAAGCCGAGTCCGCCGACTTCGATGACCACGACATCGGTCCCGACATCGAGCACCTGCCCACGGATGGAGGCGATCAACGCGTACCGCCCACCGGGCCGGACGTCGAAGGCGCTCGTGATGCGGCCGCAACCGCGTCGAGCAGCTTGGTCTGTGCCGCGCCCCGCCAGACATGACAGATCGCCAGGGCCAGGGCGTCGGCGGCGTCGGCCGGCTTGGGCACCTCGGTGAGCCCGAGCAGTCTGACCACCATGGCCCCGACCTGGGCCTTGTCGGCCCGTCCGTTGCCGGTGACCGAGGCCTTGACCTCACTCGGGGTGTGCAGCGCCACCGGCAGCCCACGTCGTGCGGCGGCGACCAGAACGACTCCGCTGACCTGCGCCACACCCATCACCGTGCGGACGTTGTGCTGGCTGAACACCCGCTCGACGGCCACGGCGTCCGGCCTCGTGGCGTCCAACACCCGGTCGAGGGCCCGCTCGATCGTGAAGAGCCGTTGCTCGAGAGGCTCGTCCGTTGACGACCGGGCCACCGAGACATCGACCATGGCCAGCCGTCGGCCGGGCGCGCCGTCGACGACACCGAACCCGCACCGGGTGAGACCGGGGTCTACGCCGAGCACGCGCACCTCACGCCTCCTGCTGATCGGTCGGTCGCGAACGCTCCCCGCGGGGACCGAACACCTGTTCGACCGAACGCTACCTGGGGCTGCGTCCGGTTCGCGCGGGCGACACGCGAGGGCGATCGACGCGGACGGCGCAGCTGGCGCGGCCGCCTTCCCCAGACCCTTGCCGTTGTCCTCCCCATGCCCTAGAATCGAACATACGTTCGACGCCGTGATCGACACCCGGAGAGCTCGCCACCGGCACCGAGGTCCCACGCAGGGAGCTCATTCAGTTGCCCTGGCACCACGACACACCTGACGCACGGCAATCCAGCCCCTCCCCCTGTGGTGACCCACCGAGGGCCGTGTCGTGGAGGCTTTCGTGCTACCAGTGCCCCCCGTTCCATCGGTGGTCGCCGATGCGCGCAACAGCGTGCGCTCCCTGGCGGAGGGAGCCCGCTCGGGCACAGCCACAACCGCCGATGAGCGCGCCGCCTGGTTGGTGGGGCTGCGCCAGATCGTGGACGCCGCCGAGGCTGCGTTCATCA
>JAHELE010000149.1 GCA_024644345.1 Actinomycetes bacterium
AGAACACCATCTTCTGCAGGTAGTCCATCAGCGCGTCGGTGGTGCCGGGCTCGATGTGCGCCAGCACGCAGGTGCCGTCGTCGACCAGGTCGAGGTGGTGCTCGACGCGTCCGTTGGCGTCGAGGATCAGCGCCTGCGTCCACTGGCCCGCCGGCAGCTCGGACACGTGCTGCGACGTCAACGTGTGCAGCCAGCTGAGCCGGTCGTCGCCGGCGATCTCGATCACCGGGCGCTGCGACAGGTCGACAACGCCCTCGCCGCTGTCGAGCAGCCGCTGCTCGCCCAGCGGGTCGCCGTAGTGCCAGGGGACGCCGGCGTCGGCCGATCCCTCGGGGGGAGCTACCGCGGTCTGGGTCACTGGTGCTCCTGCTCATCGGTGGAACCGGCACAGCCGGCGCAGCGTCCGTGCATCGCCATGTGCGTCACATCCACCTCGAACCCGTTCAGGTCGCGCAAACTTCCCACCAGCTGCTCAACCGCCGCCTCAGGCACCGCGATGATGTCGCCGCATGCGGTGCAGACCAGGTGGACGTGGTCGCTCTCGTCGGCCGGGTGGTACGTGGGCGCGCCGTGCCCCAGGTGGGTGTGCGTGACGAGTCCGACCTCCTCGAGCAGGTCGAGCGTGCGGTACACCGTCGACAGGTTGACCGATGGCGACTTGGCCTGCACCGCTCCGGCAATGTCGTCAGGGGTTCCGTGGCCCAGCTCGCGGACGGCATCCAGTACCAGCTGCCGCTGCGGTGTCAGCCGGTAGCCGCGTGACCGCAGCTCGGACTGCCAGTCGGCGGCGGTCACTCCACGCGCGCCAACCGGGCCGACAGGTGAGGCTGCAGCGGCTCACCCATCGCGGCCATGTCGAACGCCCACATCAGGTCGCTCTCGACCAGCCCGTAGAGCCGATGGCCGGACGTGTACTCCTTGGCGGTGGTGGTGCGGGCGACCAGATCGGTGCGCAGCTCGATCCGCGGCCCGTCGACCGTGCCCTCCCAGATCTCGGAGTAGCCGGTCGGATGCGACAGCAGCACCTCGAGCAAGCCGTTGGGCTGGGGACGCCAGAAGCCCGTCTCGGTGGCGAGGGGGCGGACCCGCGCGCCATCGGCGTCCAGCAGCCAGCTGCGCGAGAGATAGCTGAGGAACGGCTTGCCGTTCTGTCCGAAGGTGACCTCGTGAGCGAACCGGAAATCCTCGATCGTGGGGTAGCCGCCGACGCCCTCGCCAGCCCACGACCCGATCAGCCAGGCGACCGGGGCGCACTCAGGCGCCAGGTCGGCCGGGATCTCGAACATCGTCGCAGCCTTAGCCCTGACCGTTGTAGAGCTTGTAGACGACGTAGAACGAGAACCAGGTGATCAAGATCGACACGGCGACGAGTAGGCCGGTGTAGACGAATTCGAGCATGCGACCATCCTACGGGGAACAGCGGTGGCCGACCCGCCCAGGACGGAGCATCAGGCACGTGACCGAACAGTTCGAGCACGAGATCGAGGACGCCGTCGGCATCGGCGACCCTGGAACTGGGGTCGATCACGAAATGCTGCGCCGTGCTGAGCACAAGGCGCATGAGATCGCCGGCGCCATCTACGGCACGATCCTGGCCACCACGGTGGTCGCCGCCGTCGGCCACGAGCCGAGCCAGATCGAGTCCTCGATCCTCATCGTGCTCGGCACCTCGGCGGTCTTCTTCGCAGCGCATGTGTACTCGCTGATGGTGGCCGCGCGCATGGTGGCCGGCCGGCGCCTCAGGCGGCACGAGGTGCAGACGATCGCGGTCGAGGAGTGGCCGATGCTGCAGTCGTCGTGGCCGATCGTGGCCGCCCTCGCACTGGGGGCGCTCGACATCGTCTCGTACGAGGTGGCCATCGACCTCGCCATGGCGGTCGGGATCGGCGCGCTGTTCTTCTACGGCGTGCTGCTCGGCGTTCGGCAGGACCAAGGCCGACTCAACATCCTGGTGAACGCGCTCATCGTCGGCGCCTTCGGGGTCCTCATCCTCGCCCTGAAGATCCTCGTCCACTGACCCCAAGCCCGCCGAGTGCACACCTGGGTGACACTTCCGCCCGCCGAGTGCACACCTGGGTGACACTTCCGCCCGCCGAGTGCACACCTCGGTGACGCCTGAGCGCGCCGAGTGCGCGCTACTTGCGCCGCTGCTTCGCGTGCCGGATCAGCACCTCGGCCACGTTGTTGCGGTACTGCGGCGTCGTCGATGGCGGAAGCTCAACCGTCACCGCGGTCTTCTTCGGGTACTCGCGGTTGTACCAGGACGTCATCGTGCCTCCGCCTGACACCTGGATGTGCGCCACAGGCAGGTTCAGGGCCTTCGACAGCCACTGCGTCACTGCCTTGCTGCCGCCAGAGAAGTCGACTGACGACAACGGCTGGTGGATCGACACGATCGTGCGCGGCTGGATCTCCGAGAAGAACCGCACGATGGCGCGCGTCTCGGGTTCGGACGCCGGACGCGGTCCCGACCAGTAGCGGGTGCCCTTGCCCTGTTTCACCCACGTCGGGCTGGGGAAGTTGCGGTTGAGGTCGACGCCGCGCGCGTTGACACGGGTGCCGCGGATGCTGCCGTCCGGGTTCATCGTCGGGACGACCCAGAGTGCGACATCCTTGACCGGGTCCTTGTTCAGCAGCCGATCCCGCGCGATCAGGCGTCCGGCAGGTTCGTCGCCGTGCATCTGCCCCATGACGAGGTAGACGTTCTTGGCGTTCGGGTCACCCAAGCACCAGGCCTTGATGGCTCGGCCCTTCGTCGAGTGACCGATGACCCGCTTCGTCAAGCCGTCCGCGGCGAATGCGCTGCCCGGGAGCAGCAGCCCTCCCGCCGCGAAGGCGGCGGCACCGGTGAGCCCGGCCCGCGTCAAGAAGGTGCGTCGGTCGATCGAGTCATCGCCGGTGTCGTCGGGCCGGCCGTTGAAGTCGATGGAGTCCATAGGTTCCAGTATCGGCACGAGCCCGGTGAATCTGTCGAGCCGACCCTCCCACGCCACCTACTCTTGCGCGGTGACAGCGCACCAGGGACGGCCGGCCGGACGATCGATGCCGGTGGCTGTTCGCGCCTGGGTCGAAGCCATCGGCTGGGGAGGCGTCGCGGGCGCCGGCTACGGGCTGCTGCTGCTCGGCGGGCTCATGGTGCTCTCCCTGCCCGGAGCCACTCCGGACGCGAACGACTGGACGTCGATCACAGCCTTCGGCGTGTACGGCGCCTACCTCGCCTTGGTCTGGGGAGGCCTTCTGGGTGGCGCCTACGGCGTCGTGGCCGGTGTGCCGATCGCTGTCGCCATGAGCGCCCTCTCAGCACTGCTCGCCCCCGAACGAGTGGTGCTGCAGCGCGTCCTCGGAGCGCTCAGTGCCTTGATGGCAGTGGTAGCCACGGGGGTAGGCCTTGGTCTCGGGGTCGATCGAAACCTGACGGGGATGGGATACCGAACAACGGGTCCCGGCGCGCCCTCCACCGCCCTCTGGATTGCCGTCTTCGCCGTGGTTCCCGGCGTGATCGCGGCGACGATCTTCGCGTGGCGCACGCCATCTATCGCACGCCGCGGACGCACGGCGGAGCGTCCACTGTTCGCGCCTGCAGAGAACCGGGAGGCCGCCGTTGCTCGACTCGCCGAGTAACAAGGCCATGCCCTGCCTGGCGTTTCACGGTGCCCCGAACCTGGCGCCATCTAGAGTTCGCGCGTGAGCTCACCTCATACCGAGCAAGCGCCGCCAGCCATCAAGCGGATCCTGCTCCGGTCCGTCTCTGAGTGCACCGGGTGGGGCGCAGTGCTGGGGGCGGTCTACCTCCCGGTCGGCGTCTACTTCTTCGTCGGACTGTCATCGCGGATCGACGCCGGCGCCTGGAACACCATCGACGCCATCGGCGCGGAAGTCACCTGGCTCGGCATCTTGGGATTCGTCATCGGCGGCGCGATCGGCATCGTCACGGGTGTGGTCGTCGGGCTGACGATCAGTCTCGCCGTGCGCCGTGGCGCCAGCCGTCGACGCCAGCGCCTGGTCGGGGCGTCCACCGCCGCAGTGGCGGTGGGCCTGATGACCGGTGCGATCGCTGTTACAGGCCTGAACGCACGCGACGATGCACCGATCTGGGAGCTGCTGATCCGTCCGGTGTGGGTGGTCTTCTCGGTGGTCGTGCCCACCGTCGTCGCGGCCGGGGTGATCTTCTGGCGCACTCGCCACATTGCCGAACGAGAGGCGCACACCGATAGCCCTGCCTGACCCCCTGTCATCCCGTGAGTGCTGGATCTCCTGCGCTTTCACGGCCGGAACACCCCGCGAAGCGCAGGGAATTCGACACTGTCGGCAAGTGTGCGGCTGTCCACCGGGCGAATGGGACGCCGCGCCCGTCCACACCTGGCCCTCGACGCCCCACTGGTCACTTCATCGCATGGCACCGTCCCGCGATGCCCCAGACCCCGCCAGCGGCGCTGGTCGATGCGCTGACCTCGCAGCACGGCGTCATCACCCGGCCGCAGCTGCACGCGCTCGGGTGCGGCGACCGCACCATCGCGACTCTCACTCGCCACGGCCACCTCACCCGCCTTCACGCAGGTGCCTACGCCGACACCCAAGCGTGGCGGGCTGCGTCTACCCAGACCCGTCACTGCATGACGTTGCTCGCGATCCAGCACGTCTGCTCCGACATAGTCGGGTTCGCGGCCACGGCCGCGACGGTGTGGGGCCTACCGGTGGAGACGATCCCGGCCCGTCCCCTGGTGATACGCCAGCCCGGACGCCCCGTGCTCGTGGCGGCCGACGTCACGCGCTCGAACCTGCCCGCTGCTGACCGGACGACGTACGCCGGGTTGGCCGTCACCACGCTCACCCGCACGGCCATCGACATCGCCGCGCAGACCCCTCTGGCCGAGGCGCTGATCACGGTCGATGCAGTCCTCCGACGGGGCACGCCGTTGGCCGATCTGCAGCAGCAGCTGGGAACGCGCCGTCGCATCCAGGGGTGGTCCCGAGCTGCCGTTGCCATCGCAGCCGGTGACCCGGCGGCCGAGTCACCACTGGAGTCGCTGTCGCGGGGACGCGTCATCGAGCGCGGTATGCCCCTTCCCCTGGCCAACGTGGTGATCCGGTTCAGGGATGGGTGGGTGCGCGTAGACGAGCTCTGGGCCGAGCTCGGCGTCATCGGCGAGTGCGATGGAAAGATGAAGTACGCGGATCCGGCAACCGCGAGCGACGCTGTCTGGAGAGAGAAGCGACGTCACGAACGCCTGCAAGACCTCGGCTTCGAAGTTGCCCGCTGGGGGATGGCGGAAGTAGCCAGGGACGGTGCTGCCATGGAGGCGCGATTCCGCCGGGCTGCCGCCCGCCAGCGGACGCTGGGCTTCACCTGGCCATCCGGAGTGACGGCCGAGGTGCCAGCTCTGCAGCAGGCGCAGACCCCACCGCACGTCGTCGCCGAGGTGGAGCGGTTGCAGTCCCTCGGCATCCCCATCACGTGTGCATCCGACAGTGTCGGATCTCCTGCGCTTTGGCGGCCCTAATCGCCCACAAAGCGCGTGGGATCCGACACTGTCGCATTCCACGCGCCGGGGGCGAGGGACGCCCG
>JAHELE010000004.1 GCA_024644345.1 Actinomycetes bacterium
ATACGTCGGGCAATGTGTCGGCTGCGTCCGATCCTTTGGCGGTCACGACCACCGCGCCTGATACGTCGGCTCCGTCTGTGCCGCAGGGGTTGTCGGTGGACTCTGTCACGTCTGGCTCGGTGAAGTTCTCGTGGCAGGCGTCGACTGATGATGTCGGGGTGGACTTCTACCGGGTCTCGCGTAATGGGAATCAGGTGGGGACGTCCTCCAACACGAGTTTCCTTGATACTGGATTGACGGCTGGTACGGCGTACAGCTACACGGTGCGAGCGGTCGATACGTCGGGCAATGTGTCGGCTGCGTCCAATCCCTTGGCGGTCACGACGGCCGAAAGTCCCTCCGGCACCATCGAGTTCCACGGAGCGACGTCGGGCGACAACGGAGACGGAACGACCTCGTTGACACTGTCCGTCCCCGGGCCGACGGCACCGGGAGACGTGATGGTCGCTGGAGTTGCCGTGCGCGGTGCGCCGGACATCACCGCACCCGACGGCTGGGAGCTCGTCCGCATGGACCTCCGAGGTACGACGATGCGGCAAGCGGTCTTCACGCGAGTCGCGGGGTTGGCCGAGCCGAGTTCTTACACGTGGGGAATCGACAAGGACCGAGTGGCGGTCGGCGCGATTTCGGCCTACTCGGGGGTCTCGACGGTGGCGCCGGTGTCTGCGAGTTCGGGCCAGATCAACGACAAGCAGAGCGAAATCGTGGCGCCGTCGGTCGACGTCGGCACCGACGGATCAGCTGTTATCGGAGTGTTCGGAATATCGCGTCTGGTCACCGTCGCTCCGCCCGACGCGATGGTCGAACGCGACGAGCGATCGTGCATCCCGACCGCGCCCTACTTCCTGAGCATCGAGATCTCCGACCTCATCTGGGCTTCGGCGGGTCCGACCGGACCGCAGGTCGCAACGGCCTCCGGTCCTTCGCCCAACATCGGTCAGCTCGTCGTCCTTCAGCCGAGAACGTGATTTCCGTGCCTTTGAGAGGGAGAACGTCTTGGTAGACATGGCAAATGACGATCCCGATGCCGCCCTCTCAAAGGCCGCCGAAGAGTTGTGGGGGGACGCCACTTCCTTTCGACTACTACGAATGCGCGACCGTGACCGCAGTACGGTGGCAGCCGTTGAGTTCGATACGACGACGGGGCCCTCGCAATCAGCGTGGGTGAAGATCCGACATGAACGCGGACTGGCCCCCTCAGCCCACAGCCAGGAACGTCCGCGCCTGAGCCCCTTGCCGTCTGACGTGTCCGACGGCGCTCTGCTGGAGTACCGCGGTTTGGTGCATATCGAGCGCGCGGTCCGCCAAAGCGGGCTGCCGTGGATGCATGCTGTTGAGCCGTTGGCGTGCCTTCCGGATCAGGCCACGGTCGTCATGGGCCTGATGAGCCAGGGCAACGTGAAACATCGGTTGCGCAACTTGGGTTCCACTGCACGCAGCGCCCCGGCCCACGATGTCGTCGCAACAATTGGCCGACGTGTGGGTCGTTGGCTGCGCGAATACCAGGCAACGCCGTGGGACGAGCCGCCGAGCAGTGGCCGCCCCGCCACCATTGCTGCTGCACTTGCGAAGCTCGACGAATATCGCTCCTACTTGGAGGACGGGGGAGTCGATGTCTCACTGCTCGACGCCATCGTCGGGGTGGCGAACGCGGCAACCTCGGTCAGTAACGAACCCTGGTCGTTGGTCACCTGCCATGGGGACTTCAGCCCCCGCAACGTGCTGTACCGCGATCCCGGTGACATCTGGGTGATCGATCCGATGCCCCGATGGCTGGTACCGCCCTGGGAAGACTTGGCCCGCTTCAGACTGGAAGCGGAAGTGCGGCTCGAGAACCGGTATCCGTTGGCTATGGGCGGGGCGGAAGCTGCTGCGGTGCTGCGGCGCGAGCTCGAACGCGGGTACTTGGGGGATGCGCAGAACCCGGGGCCGCATGCCGTCCTGGTGGAGGCGCTGGTCCTCTTGGATGGCTGGAGCGCCCTGCTCGCACGTAGGGCCGGCACACGAACGCTTGCCGATCCCCGGAAAGCGATGAAGAACTACGCCTACTGGGTAGCGCTGAGTCGGATTTCTCGTCGCTGGGTCGATGAAGCAGCCAGGATGACTGACCGCACCTGACCGGCTAGCCAGAGGGTGTCGCCCCGCAGCGCCGTGTCTGAATTCCGCTAGTGGTGACGCCACGTCAGCGGTTTGATGGTCACATGCAACCCATTGGTGGGCCGATTGCGATCCAGGGCCAGGACGCTGAGGCGCTCTATCGAGTCGTCGCCTCACGCGACCGGCGGTTTGACGGTCGCTTCGTGCTCGGTGTGACGTCGACCGGAATCTACTGTCGTCCTTCATGCCCGGCGCGGACACCGAAGCCCGAGAACGTCCGCTACTTCGCGGTTCCTGCCGCAGCTGTGGCGGCCGGCTTCAGGGCCTGTCGCCGCTGTCGCCCCGACCGTGTCCCGGCTCGGCCGCACATTCTCGATGAAACCGGTCTCGTCGAACGGTCCCTGTCGCTGATCGGGCAGGGCGTTGTGGACGAGGTGGGCGTGGCGGGACTGGCGGAGCGGCTGGCGGTGAGCGAGCGGCACCTGCACCGGCTGCTGATCATGTCAGTGGGTACTGGTGCTTTGGGGCTGGCGCAGGCCAGGCGGGCGCAGGCAGCGCGCACGTTGCTGGAACAGACTGTGCTGCCGGTAACCGATGTCGCCTTCGCAGCCGGGTTCGGCAGCCTTCGGCAGTTCAACGATGTGATGCGTGCCGAGTACGGGGCGAGTCCGTCCGAGCTACGCCGTCAGCCGGTCACACCCGACCGGCCTGCCGATGGCGGCTCCTTGGCGCTCCGCCTGACGGTGACGACGCCATGGGACGGGCACCGGCTGCTTGCCTTCCTGGGATCGCGCGCGGTTGAGGGCGTCGAGGCCTACGACGGTCAGCGCTACACCCGAACGCTGGCCGTGCCGACGGGCTGGGCTGTGGTGGAGTTGGAGGCGAAGGATGATGCTCTTCATGTTCAGCTGAGGGCCTCAGAACCCGCTGCGATCGGTCCGGCCATGGTGGCTGTGCGACGGCTCTGCGACCTTGGAGCCGACATCGAGGCGATCGAGTCCGGACTGAGCCGGATGCCGGCGCTGCGTGCGTTGGTGCGGACACGACCGGGATTGCGCGTGCCGGGAGCTGTTGGTGGGTGGGAGATCCTGGTGCGCGCCATCGTCGGTCAGCAGGTGTCCGTGGCGGCGGCTCGGACCGTCCTCGGGCGGATCGTCGAGCGTGCGGGGCCAGCGATCGAAGGCGTGTTGCCTCACGGTCCGGTGGCGAGGATCTTCCCGTCCCCGAATGACGTCCTGGCCGGCGACCTTGGGGCGCTCGGGCTCACTACAAGGCGCGCAGCGACTCTGCGGGCCGCGGCAGAAGCGGCGCTCTCGAAGGAGCTGTTGCTCGAGCCGGGGGACGATCTGCAGGAGGCACGCAAGCGGCTGATGGCGCTGCCTGGGGTGGGTCCGTGGACGGCGGAGTACGTCGCCCTGCGCGCCCTGGCCGACCCCGATGCGTGGCCCGGCACCGATCTCGTCCTGGCGCGAGCGGCGTCCGGGATCGACGTTGATCAGCTGCGGCCGTGGCGCGCGTACGCCGCGCTGCACCTATGGACCCGACACAGTGAGGAGAGGGCATGAGCCTGACGGGATGGACCGTGGAGACGCCAGTGGCGCCCTGGAGCGTGGTGCAAGACGGTGACGTTGTCGTGGCGTCGGGATTCTGTGCCCTTGACGAGCTCGTCGAGCGACTGGATGAGGAGCCGGAGGCCGTTGAGAAGGGGCTGCCGACTGGGCCGGTGGCGGTGGCCGCACGTGCCTATCTCGGTGGTGACAGCGCCGCACTGGACGCGATAGCCGTGCGGCAACCGGGCGGGGCGTTCCAGCAAGAGGCCTGGCGGGTAATGCGGGCGATTCCGGTGGGTCACACGTGGTCGTACGCGGAACTCGCGACCAAGGCGGGGCGACCGGCTGCGACTCGTGCCTCCGGGACAGCTTGTGCGCGGAATCTGGTTGCGCCGTTCGTTCCGTGCCATCGGGTGGTGCGGTCGGACGGGTCGCTCGGCGGTTATGCCTACGGGCTGGACGTCAAGCGGTGGCTGTTGGCGTTGGAGGCTCTTGGGTCGATGGTGTCGCACCCTGTCAGCCAACGCTGATCAAAGTGACCGTGATGGTGCAGACGACAGAAGCACCTAGTCGACCAGTTTCGGGCGATTCGCGAGCCAGGATCTCGGCGAGTGTGTCACGTTGAATCGCCGTTAACGAACCTCATCTCCATCTGGTGCTCCGTAGCCATCCAGTGACACTGAGCGCTCGGTCGCAGGCATGCGCCCGAACAGTGGCGGGAGCTGCCGGACAGCCTGGGCCAACGCGCGTAGGTCTCCGTTCACCAGGGCTTGGGGTCCATCGACGAGCGCAGTCTCTGGGTGCGGGTGAACGTCCACCAGCAGTCCGTCCGCGCCCACCGCGATGGCGGCCTTCGACAGTGGAACGACAAGCTCGCGACGTCCGCCGCTGTGCGATGGGTCGACCATCACCGGAAGGTGCGCGAGGTCATGTGCCACCGGTACGGCGCTGATATCGAGGGTGTTGCGCGTTGCCGACTCGAACGTGCGGATCCCCCGTTCACACAAGACGATGTCGAGGTTGCCCCGCTGTGCGATGTACTCGGCCGCCATCAACCACTCTTCGATGGTCGCCGTCATGCCGCGCTTGAGAAGAACCGGCTTGCCGACCTCGCCGGCGGCCTGCAGCAGGGCGAAGTTCTGGGCGTTGCGGGTACCGATCTGGAGCATGTCGGCGTACGAGGCGACTAGTTCGACGTCATGTGCGTCGACGACCTCGGTGACGATCGGCAGACCGGTCTCCGCTCGGACGTCGGCCAGGATCTGGAGTCCGGCCTCTCCGAGACCTTGAAACGCGTAGGGAGACGTGCGGGGCTTGTAGGCCCCTCCGCGCAGAAGGGTGGCCCCGGCGGTACGGGCCATGTGCGCGGCCTCCAGAGTCTGCTCCGGGGTCTCGACGGCGCACGGACCGGCGGCCAACGTGAACGTGTCGGGACCGATGGGGACGCGTGCGTCACCAACGAAGACGGTCGTCATCTGCGGGTGGTGCTGTCGGCTGACGAGCTTGTAGGGGGAGGAAATCCGGACGACATCGGTGACGCCGGGCATGCCACGCAGATCGAGGGTGTGGAACTGGTCGATGTCGCCCACCAGGCCGATGATCGTGCGGCTGACGCCACGGCTGACGAACGCGTCACCTCCCGCGTCCGCGACCCGCGCCACGACGGCGTCCACCTGTTCGTGAGTGGCGTCGGTACTCATGACCACGACCATGGCTCGTTCCTCGTCTCTGTGCGTTTCGTTCCCGCGCTTAGGCACGAAAAAGGCCCCGGATCGTCCGGGGCCCAGATCGTGCGGTTGGTTGCGTCAGCGAGTGCGTCGGCTACCGACCGGGGAGGCCCCGTCGGTAAACCAGTAGTACCCGTTGCATGACATGGGCAGGACCATAGCGCACCGCGTCGGTTGATGGTGATGCCATTAGTTCGAAATGACCGAACCGGTGTGACATGGCCCCACCGGGGAGGGGGTTAGACGAGGCCAAGCTCGACGACGCTGCCCTTCGGGGCTTGGCTGCCGCCCTCTGGATCTTGGGTCGCGACGCGGTTCAGTGGGCTGACGCCGAACAGGTCGAAGGTCTTGTACTTGAAGCCAGCGTCCTCGAGCTTGGCGATGGCCTCCTCGAGGGGCATGTCGACGACGCGGGGCACCTCGACGAGCGGTGGCCCGAGTGAGACCACCACAGAGATCGTGCTGCCCGGCGGGACGAGCGCTCCGCTGGCGGGGTCCTGACTGATGATCGCGCCCGCCGGAACCTTGTTGTTGTACTCCTGGTCACCCTGGGAGAGCTTGAGGCCGAGATCCTTCAGCTGCGATTTGGCTGCGTCGAAGGCGTCGCCCCGCAGGTCGGGGACCGAGACCGGCGGCGGTCCTTTGCTGACGACGAGATCGATCGTGGTGTCCACACGCACGCTGGTGCCGGCCTTGGGCTGTGCGCTGATCACCACACCCTGTTCGACCGTGTCGGAGAACGTTCGTTTGACGGTGCCGACGGCTAGATTCCGCTTCTTGATCAGCTCTTTCGCGTCAGCTACGGATTCGCCCACCACCTCGGGAACGTCGTAGCGTTCCGGGCCTTTCGAGACGACGAGGGTGACGGTTCCGCCGGAGCGGACCTCAGCGCCCTGCTGCGGGTCGCTGCTGATCACCTGCCCGGCCTTGACGATCTCGCTGAACTCCTCATCAGCGAACTCGACCTCCAGGCCTTCGGCCTCCAGCTGCGTCTGGGCTGCCTCCGCGGTCAGTCCTGTGACGCGTGGGACCGTCGTGTAGCGACCGTTTCCGAGCCACCAGGCGAATGCGCCGGCAGCAATGGCGAGTACGAGAACCACGGCAAGCGCGATGAACCCCTTCCGGCGGTTTCGCTTGCGGTGAGCCGCAGGGTCGAGAGCCTGTCCGGTGGCGGCTGGCGCTGCGCCCTTTGGCGGTGGCGGACTGGCGTCGCCGCCGGCGGGCACATCGTGAACGGTGGTGTCGTGTGTCACCGCAGCCATCGCAGCAGCGGCCGCCGGGATCGGAACCACCATCGTCTGCTGAAGATCGACCGGGGACGACGGTGCCGGCAGGTCGCGCACCAGCTTGAGCAACGCGGCGGCGTCGACCGGGCGTTGGTTGGGATCGCGGCGCGTGGCGGTCAGGACGACCTCGTCCAGCTCTGGGCCGACGTCGGCACCTGACTCAGACGGGGGTGGGACGTCTTCGTTGACGTGGCGATAGGCCACCGAGATTGCCTCGGTACCCGTGAAGGGGGGAGTGCCCGTGAGCATCTCGTACAGGACGATGCCAGCGGCGTAGACGTCTGACCGTTCGTCCGACACCCCCGGTTTGACCTGCTCGGGAGAGAGGTAGGCGACTGTCCCCAGCAGCAAGCCCGACGTGATGTGCTGCGTCGATGAGCTGTTCGTGGCGCGGGCAAGTCCGAAGTCGGTGACGTACACGTGTCCGTTGGAGCCGATCAGGACATTCTCGGGCTTGACGTCCCGGTGGACGACACTCTCGGAATGCGCTGCGGCAAGCGCTTGCAGCACCGGATTGATGACCGCGAGCGCCTCGTCCGCTGGGAGGCGCTTCCGCTCGTTCAGCACGTCGCGCAGAGTGCGGCTGGGAACGTACTCCATTGCGAGGTAGATCGTGCTTCCGTCCTGCCCCTGGTCGAAGACCTTCACGATGTGAGGGTTTGCCAGTCGGGCGGCGGCTCTGGCCTCGCGGGTGAAGCGGGCGACGAAGTCGGGGTCCTCGGCAAAGGACGGGTGCATCACCTTCAGAGCGATGGTGCGGTCGAGCCGGGTGTCGGTGGCGCGGTAGACGGTGGCCATTCCGCCACGCGCCACCTGCTCGTCGACGCGGTACCGCCCGTCGACGAGCCGCCCGATCAACGGGTCGACACCGTCAGAGTTCACAACGCACAAGTCTACGTTCGAGCATGCGGTGACTGGCGCATCTGGGGCCGTGTGCCGCCTGTCGTTCTCGGGTGACCTCGCTCACCCCCATCGTCGGTTCGCTGACTGCCGAGTCAGCCAATCCACTAGGGTTCCCGCATGCAGCGAATCGTAATTGTGGGTGGCGGATTGGCCGGTTTCGAGGCAGCCAGGGCGCTGCGGACGTCGGACTTCGGTGGCGAAATCGTGATGCTCGCCGCCGAAAGTGAACCCCCCTACGACCGCCCACCACTGTCCAAGGACGTCTTGGCCTGGCGCGAGGTTGCCGTGCACTTCGACATGACCGCCATTCCCGACGTCGATCTGCGCCTCGGAACAGCGGCATCGGGCCTCGAGCAAGGAGCTGTCCTCACCGACGCCGGGTCCGTCGACTGTGACGGAGTCGTGATCGCCACCGGATCCACGCCGATTGCGCTTCCGGGCACGTCTACCTTGCGCACGTTGGCCGACGCGCATCACCTGCGCGACTCGCTCGAGATGGGCGCCGAGGTGGCGATCGTAGGCGCCGGGTGGATCGGGGCCGAGGTGGCGTGCGCGGCGGCAGAGAATGGGTGTTCGGTCACCGTGTACGAGGCGGCCGACTCACCGTTGTCGGCGGCGCTACCGCCCGATCTCGGCATGCGCACAGCGCAGTGGTACGAGCAGCTCGGCATCGACCTGCGTCTGGGGGAACGCGTGGACGACGTCACCGCACTTGGTGCAGATGTCGTGCTCGCCGGTCTCGGTGCTCGTCCGGCCACGTCGTTCCTGTCGTCGAGTGGCATCGACTTGCGTCCGGAGGACGGTGCCGTCGTCGTCGACGACCGACTCCGCTCATCGCTTCCAGGGGTCATGGCCGTGGGTGACTGCGCTGCCTGGTGGTCGAGTCGGTACAACACCAGATTGCGGGTTGAGCACTGGGATACCGCCCTTCATGCCCCTGCGGTTGCTGCCGCTGCCCTGCTGGTCGGCAACGAGGCGGACTCGCGCGTCGACCCCTACGACCCGGTGCCCTACTTCTGGTCCGACCAGTTCGGCCACACCATCCAGTACATCGGACACCGTGACGCGTCCGACCGACGTATCGACCGGTGCGAGGAGGCGGACTGGGCCGTGGGCTGGTTCCGTGATGGCGGCGACGGCCCGCAGCTGACGGCGCTGGCGGTGGTCGATCGCCCCCGTGACCTGACGCAGGCCCGACGTCTGATGACGGCCGGGACACCGATCGACCCCGGGAAGTTCGCCGATGCCAGCAACGCGATCAAGTCCTGCACCCTGCCGTGACGCCTACGCCGCCCCGTGGCACAGTGAGGGCGTGAGCACCCACGCCAGCCTCGATACCCCGGTGACGCCCGACGTGGACGAGCTTGTCGGTGAGTGGTGGACCGTCCCCGATGTGGCAGAGGCGCTGGGTATCGACGTCGTCCAGGTGCGGCAGCTGCTCAAGGACGGCACCCTGGTCTGTGTACGCCGCGGTGAGCGAGCGGTTATCTCCATCCCCGCGGCCTTCGTCGTCGACGGCGCCGTGGTCAAGAAGGTTCCGGGTCTGCTCACCCTGCTTCGCGACGCCGGGTACGACGAGAACCAGTCACTGCGCTGGATCTTCACGCCGGACGACTCACTCCCCGGCACCCCCATGCAGGCGCTCCTGGAGAACCGGCACACCGAGGTGCGTCGTCGCGCGCAGTCTCTGGCGTTCTGACCGTGCAGCAGTACGCCTACTTCGGTGTTCTGTTCTTCGTCGTGGCCGGAAGTAGCTGGCTGGAGCTCGTCGTGCGTACGCGAGTGCTGAGACGCACCCGTCGGTTGGCCCTGTCGATTGCTCCCGTCCTGGCGGTCTTCCTTGCATGGGATGCCTACGCCGTTGCGAAAGGACACTGGGACTTCGACGCGGCCAGCACGACCGGAGCGATCGTCTTCGCGGGTATCCCCCTCGAGGAGCTGGTCTTCTTCCTGGCGGTTCCCTTTGCCGCCGTCCTCACGCTCGAAGCTGTGCGGTCGGTGCGCGGGTGGCCGGTCGGCGACGAACCTCCGGACGCGCAGTGATGTCGTACACCCAGCTCGCACTCGTCGGGGTCGCAGCAACTGTGCTCCTCGACCTTGGAATCCTGCGCACCAAATTGCTGCTGCGCCGGACGTTCTGGGTCGCATACGCGATCATCATCTTCTTCCAACTTCTCAGCAACGGCGTCCTCACCGGCTTTGAGATCGTGCGGTACTCAGCTGACGCGATCGTGGGGTCGGGGGGCCCCACCTTCATTGGAGACGGTCGTATCGCGTATGCCCCCGTCGAAGACTTGCTCTTCGGCTTCGCGCTCGTCGTGCAGACCCTCATCTGGTGGGTGTGGTGGGGGCGTCGAGGCGTGCAGTACGAGCCCGTGGCAGGTCCACCGCGCTGGCGGACAGCTCGGTCAGGCGACGCGACGGGCCCGGACAGCCTTGACCCAGGCCGGTAGGGCCACCTGCGCCCGGCGGGGTACCGACACCGTGGCGCGCTCGCTGAACACCTGGTAGTCGATCTTCTCGACGGCGTCGGCGATCCCGCAGTACAGCACCCGTGCGGCGTCGATGCACGGTTGGCTGTCGGGTGACAGAAGGGCGATCCCTGGGCGCGAAGCCTGCTCAAGGCGACGGACGCGCTCGATCTCGAACATCAGCAGCTCGCGCACCGGTTCGGTGACAACCCGTTCCTCGAGGTCGGCGCGCGTCACCCCGAAGCGACTCAAGTCTGCCAGCGGCAGGTAGAGACGTCCTCGATCGAGATCCTCACCGACATCACGGATGAAGTTGGCCAGCTGGAAGGCGACGCCTAGGTCCATGGCGTAGTCGTAGGCGGCATCTGAACGTGGCTCGAGAATTGGCACCATCTGCAGGCCGATGACGGCGGCCGAGCCGTACACGTACTCGTACAAGGCGTCGTAGTCGGCGTACTCGGTGACGGTGAGGTCCATCGCCATCGAATGGAGGAACGCCTCGAAGTGTGCGCGCGGAATGTCCCAGCGGTTGACGGTGTCGAGAACCGCGCGGCAAATCGGATCATCGCTGTGCCCGCGGTCGAAGTCTGCGAGGAACTGGGTCCCCCAAGCATGAAGGTGGTCGGCCTTCTGCTGGTCGGTGAGTGAGCTGGCAAGGTCGTCGACGATCTCGTCTGCATAGCGGGCGAAGCCGTAGAGCGCATGAACGTAGGGGCGCTTGTGAGGGGGGAGAAGGAGCGTGGCGAGATAGTAGGTCTTGCCGTGGGTGGCGTTGAGCCTCCGGCAGGCCTCATAGCTCTCGCGCAGCTGAGGGCCGGCGATCCCGGCGGCGTCCAGCTCTCTTTGGCTCACTTGCCCATCCTGCCGCACGTTGACGTCTCAGGGCGCGGTGAGTGCGAGTAGCGTGGGGGAGGTACCGAGTAACTCGGCGATTGGCCGGTGTGTGCCGGTGACGCTTGGAAGGTGTGAGCGATGACCACTGAGCCGTTGGAAGAGCCAGTTGATGTCAACGACCCTGAGCTGTTCGGGTCGCTCGAGGCTGACGAGGCGCCAGCCACGGTGCAGGAGGCGTTTGAGGGACGCCGGGGCGTCCACCTGCTGGACGGCGAAGTTGGTCCTGTCCGTCGCGAGGCGTTGGAGCACGAGTGGCACGCCGTCACGCTCGACACCACAGGGGTCGAGGATCGCGATGGCTTCGTCGCCGCGCTCTCGGATGCCTTCGACCTGTCAGATCTGGGGGCGGGTTCGTGGGACGTTCTCGACCAGCATCTGCGTGCGCTCGACCTCGATGAGCCCAACGGCCTGCTCGTCTGCTGGGATGGTTGGGGATCGTTCGCCGACGCCGACCCGGACAGCTTCGAGATGGCCATCGAGATCTTTCAGGATGCGTGTATCGCATGGCAGTACGACAAGTTCCAGGCCGCCGTTGTGCTGGTCGGCGAGGGGCCGGAGACCGACGTTCCCACCTGGTGAGGGCCAGACACCGATCAGCGTGTGGCGCGCGAGCGATAGGTGAGGTCGGGACCGGTGATCCGCTCGGCTGCCAGGCGTCCGGAGATCAGCACCATCGGCACTCCCACGCCCGGCGTGGTGCCTGATCCGGCGAAGACGATGTTGTCTCCCCAGAGGTTCTTGGGTCGGAAAGGCCCGGTCTGGGAGAAGGAGTGCGCGGAGGCGAATGGGGATCCGTCGGCCATGCCCTGACTCCTCCAGTCATCGGGATCGATGATGTGCTCGACCTCGATGGCGTCGCTGAACCCGACGTAGCCACGTCCTTCCAGCACAGCAAGCACACGATCCCGGTACCTCGGACGTTCCCTGGCCCAGTCGATGTCAGCCGACGTGTTAGGTGTCGGGAAGAAGATGTAGAAGATCTCGCGCCCGTCCGGCGCAAGGCTCGGGTCGGAGTGCGTGGGGTTGGACACCAAGAAGCTCGGGTCGCTCATCAGCTCGCCGCGGTCGATCAGCTCATCGAACACCCCCCGCCAGGAACGTCCGAAGTGAATGTTGTGGTGTACGACCTTTGAGTAGGACGCAGCGGAACCGGCGAGCAACAGGAAGCAGGAGGGGGAGTAGCGCAGCCGACGGACCGACCACGGTTCCTCGCCCAGGAGCTCGCGCATGGCCACTGGAAGGTCCGGGCTGACCACAACGGCGTCACACGCGATCCGCTCGCCGTATGCGGTGTGGACGGCAACCGCTCGTGGTCCGCGTCGTTCGATGTGAATGACGTCAGTGTCGTACCGGATGTCGGCCCCGTGCTTGGTGGCTGCAGCAGCCATTGCTTCTGGGACGGCATGCATCCCTCCATCCGGCGCGTACACGCCGGCAACGGAGTCCATGTAGGCGATCACGCAGTAGAGCGCGAGGGCGTCGAAGGGCGACATTCCCGCGTACATCGCCTGGAACGACAGGACGCGCTGCATGCGTGAGTCCTTGAGATACTGCTCGACCTTCGGTGCCATCCGACGGAACCCGCCCAGCGCGGCGAGGCGGGCGAGATTGGGTGTGAGGAGGTCAAGGGGTGAGTCGATGTTGCGATCGATGAAGTCGGCCATCTCGTAGCGGTAGAGGCGCGTGACGAACTCGACGTAACGTTCGTAGCCGGCGGCCTCGTCAGGCCCGCACACCCGGCGAACCTCCTCGGCCATGGCGGCCGGATCAGCCTTGACGTCGAGGCACGTGCCATCGGCGTACCAGGCACGGTACAGCGGGTCGATCGGTCGCAGGGTCAGCCAGTCGCGCATCTCTTCACCGACACAGTCGAAGGCGTCCGCGATGAGGTCAGGCATGGTCAACACCGTGGGTCCGTTGTCGAATCGGTAGCCGCCATCGGCGATGACGCCGGCGCGGCCCCCCGGTACCGATGCCCGCTCGAGAACGGTGACGCGTCGACCGGCACCGACCAGCCGCATCGCTGCCGACAGTCCGGCAAGTCCGGCTCCGATGACGACCACGTGGTCGGTAGGACCCTTGACGGTGCGCATGAGCTATCCGGAGCGCTTGGTGGCAGCGAGGGTGAGGTCGTCGAGCACTCCGTGGGCTGGCTGGGCCAGCGAGCCCAACGCTTGCTGGGACTCGTCGACCAGCGTGGCGATGAGATCCTCGACGTATGTGAGCGCGCCCGTCTCGTTGATCAGGGATCGCAGGTCGTCGACTCCCTCAGGCGACAGGTGCGGGTCTCCGAGGTGTCGGTGCAGCAGGGCCAGCTGCGCCGGGCTGCTGCGTTCGGCCGTCACCGCGATCAGCACAGTGCGCTTGCCCTCGCGGAGATCATCCCCGGCCGGCTTTCCCGTGATCGCCGGGTCGCCGAAGACGCCGAGCACGTCATCGCGAAGCTGGAATGCCTCACCGAGGGGGATGCCGTACGCGCTGTACCTGTCGAGCAGCTCTCGGGGGGCTCCGGCGAGCGCCGCCCCGAGGTGGAGTGGCCCCTCGACGGTGTACTTGGCCGCCTTGTAGCGGGCCACCCTCAGGGCGCGATCGACCGAGCCCCCTCCTCTGGCCTGCTCGAGCAGGTCGAGGTACTGCCCCGCCATCAGCTCGGTGCGCATGCGGTCATAGACGGGTTTGGCGCGGACCAGCGCTTCCTGCGGCAGCG
Source organism: Actinomycetes bacterium (assembly GCA_024644345.1). GTDB lineage: Bacteria > Actinomycetota > Actinomycetes > JAHEKZ01 > JAHEKZ01 > JAHEKZ01. The sequence goes on from JAHELE010000004.1 coordinate 13,636, forward strand.
GAGAGGAGAAAAGCATCTCGTCGGCCCAGGTCAATGCGAGGTCACCGAGCAGGATGGCTGCGCCGGTTCCAAAGGCGTCCGGCGACCCGTTCCACTGGGCCGTCCGATGGAGTCCGGCGAACTTGCGATGCGCGCTGGGCTGGCCACGTCTGGTGTCGGAGTCGTCCATGACGTCGTCGTGGATCAGGGCACACGCCTGCAGAAACTCAAGCGAAGCGACCGCGCGCACAACTTCAGGCGTGTCGTCTCCGCCGGCCCCACGCCAGCCCCAGTAGGCGAAGGCGGGCCGGAGACGCTTGCCCCCCGCGAGCAGTGAGCGTGCTGCGTCGAGGATCGGAAGCAGCTCGTCGGCCACGGCGTCGAGTACCGGCTGCTGGGTCTCGAGGAACGCCTCCAGCTCTTTGTGGACGCGCACCCGTAGGTCCTCAACGTCCAGCGGCGAGTGTTGCAGGGCCATGATCGGGAGGCTATCTGCCGGTCGGCGGGAGCGCAGCCCGAGGGCGGTTCCAGATGGTGGAACACGTCGTCGTAGGCTCTCGCCCCATGTCTGCTCCCACGGTTGCCCCCGTCTCCGCGCCCGGTGTCGCCGACCTGCTGCGTCAAGGTCGTCACTCATGGTCGTTCGAGCTGTTCCCACCGAAGACCGACGCTGGGGAACATCAGCTGTGGCAGACGATCCGTGCGCTGGAGTCGTCTGCTCCGACGTTCGTGTCCGTTACCTACGGAGCGGGTGGCTCGACACGTGACCGCACGGTGCGCCTCACCGAGCGGATCGCGAGTGAGACGACCCTCACGCCGGTCGGGCATCTGACCTGTGTCGGGGCAAGCAGGGCCGAGCTGCGGGCGGTCATCGGCTCGTACGCCGCCGTGGGCGTCCGAAACCTGTTGGCGCTGCGGGGGGATCCGCCGGGCGGTCCCGGCTCGCCGTGGGAGCCGCATCCGGAGGGGCTGCACAACGCCGACGAGCTGGTGGCGCTGGCTCGATCCCTTGGAGATCTGTGCGTCGGGGTCGCTGCCTTCCCGGACGGACATCCGGAGTCGCCCGATCGGGAGGAAGATGCGCTGGCCCTGGTCCGCAAGGCAGATGCCGGTGCCGAGTTCGCCATCACGCAGTTCTTCTTCGACATCGCCGAGTACCGCGACCTGGTGCGGCGCGTCCGCCGCCATGGATGCAGCATCCCGGTAATCCCGGGGATCCTGCCGATCACGGATGTGTCGCAGCTCGTGCGGTTCGCCGAGCTGTCGGGGACTCCGATCCCGCATGAGGTGATCCAGCGGCTGGAGCCGGTAAAGGACGACCCCGAGGCCGTCCGCACGATCGGTGTCGACATGGCCACCGAGCTGTGTCAGAGGCTGCTCGACGAGGGGGCGCCTGGCCTGCATCTCTACACGCTCAACCGGTCGACAGCCACGCGCGAGATCTACTCAAACCTCGACCTCAGCCACCGTCCCTGACCGCACGGCCCGCCGAGTGCACACCTGATTGACGTTCAAGCCCGCCGAGTGCACACCTGAAGGACAGTTGCTCCCGTCTCGTAGCGTGGTGAGAGCTCGAGACGTCGCATGAATAGGGCGTTTCTGCGACAGGTGGCTAGGTATCACATGTCCTTGGTTGGCGGTGGCCCAATGATCGTGGAGTCGGATCCGTCCGCATACTCAACGATGAACGTCTTTCGGCCGCTAGGCGACGAGCAGGCGGTGTCGGAGGCAACTAACGTTGAAGCCTCGTACTGGCCCTCCTCGAAGACCAGATCGTCCATCTCCCACCCAGGTGATGACAGACGAACTGTCGCCGCTCTCCCTCTCGGGTTGGTGAAGTTGTACTCCCGTTCCACCTCGCATCGGTTCTTGCTCCCCGATCCCACCTCGACTTGCATGGGCAGCCCACACCATTGGGCCACGAGGTCCGGCAACTCTGGGGTGGTCACTGTCGCGTGGCGTTGTCCGCTGTCGGTGTCGATGGTCACATTCACCGCTTCCCAAACATCGGTCAGCGCACAGTCGGGGACGAAGGTGAAATTCAGCGAGACCTTCTTCGACCCGGAGATGTCCACAAACTCGAAACCCACGTCAGGGTCGGAGACCGTGTTGTCCCAGAGAAACCCGGTGGAATCACCGACGACGAGGTCCTGATCCAGCGACGTACCCGTCACCCGAGTCGGGGTGGACGACCCCCACTCAGTGAACAGAACCACCCCGGCATCGTCGTTGGTCCAAAGTTCCTGGACCTTCAGGCTGTCGGAATCTGCGTCCATCAGCACCCATCCTGTGACAGCGACTGTGCTCAATAGGACACCGATTGCCGCGACCCACACCCAAGGTGCCCGGTGTTGAGGCTCAATGCCCTCTCCTGCTGGGCTCGTCGTCTCCACGCCGCAAGTATGAGGCACCACGCGGCGATACCGCGTGCCTTCGACTCCCTCCACACCCCCGAATCCACGGTCCAACGTGCCTGTCGCCTCAAGCCGAAGGGGTCACGAGTGTGCGCTCCTGCTGTTCCTGGGAACCTGGTGCGGTGACAATCCGTCGTATCCGGGTGAAGCAGGCTGTGTTGGCGGCTGCAGTCCTTGGTCTTGTGACCCTGACAGGCTGCACCGCTGACGCTGACAAGGTTCAGGCCCACGGAAGCGCTGACTGCTCAACGGTGGTGAGGTACGAGGGCAGCGTCTACAGAGAAGTGGGCTTCAGCCGAGCCGAAACTGAACCGTTGGGCGAGGCTGAGGTCGCGGAGTGTCATGACGCCGGCCCCCCTGCCGAGGGGCCATCCTTCCCTGACAATCCCGACTTCGTGACGGTTGCCGCCTTCAAGGATTCGAACCAAGCCCAAGTTCTAGCGCTGGGTTACGGGGACCCATCTAGACCACTCTCGCGAATAATGGTCAACGAAGAACTTTCGCCGAAGAAGGTGGAAGGCATCAGAGCGAAACTCCAACGACCTTGACCAAATGAGCACTGCAGAAAGTTGCTGAATGCCGTGCCGTCGACACCGATCTTCGGTGGCTCGGACTCACGTCGTTCACCCGGTGTTCCCGTGCCGCCTCAGAAGCGGTGATTCATGCGACGGCCCGCGATCCCGCGACGTGACTCAGGTGTGCACTCGGCGCGCCAAAACGTCACTCAGGTGTGCACTCGGCGGGCTCTGAGGTGGTGGGGGTCTAGGCGGGGCCGATGAGGTCGGCCACGATCGCCGCTGACATTCCCACGAGGGGGAGCCCTCCTCCTGGGTGTGCCGACCCGCCCACGAGGAACAGGCCCGGAACCGGCGAGCGGTTGGCTGCCCTCAAGAAAGCCGCACGTGCGCCGTTGCTCGACGTTCCATAGATCGACCCTCCAGGCGAGCGGGTGGTGCGCTCGAGGTCGGCGGGGGTCCGGGTCTCTGCCCAGAGCAGACGCTGACGGACGTCGTGGCCCCGCGCTGCGAGGACGTCGAGTACCCGCTCGCTGTATCGGGCTACGAGGGCCGGATCAGCCCAGTCGACACCGTTGGCCGGGTCATGTCGGGGTGCGTTCACCAGGACGAACCAGGACTCGTGCTCGTCATCGGGACGCATCGACGGGTCGTCGGGGCGGCACACGTAGATCGCGGGGTCGTCGACCGGTCGTGGCACGCGTCCGAAGATCGCATCGAACTCAGCGTCGTAGGTGGCGGGGAAGAGCACGTTGTGATGCTGCATTCCTGGGGTGCGTCCACGAACGGCCAGGAGCATCACGAATCCTGCCAGTGACGGTGTCGCCCTCCGGAGCCGCCGGAGGGGCGCCCCAGCCGCAGAGTCGTCGAGCAGGTGCCCGTACAGACTCGTGGCGTCGGCGTCCGACACCACAATGTCGGCATCGAGGTGGTCACCAGAGGCGAGCGCGACACCCGCTACGCGTCCAGCCTCGCTGCGTACCCGCGTGACGTCGGCGCCGAAGTGAAAGGTGATGTCGCGGTCGACGCACCGCTGGTGAAGGGCTTCGGCGAGCTGGCCGATACCGCCCCCGATGTGCCACGCACCAAAGGTCTGCTCGACGAACGGGATGACCGCCAGAGCTGCAGGAGCCTTGCGGGGGTCAGACCCGGTGTAGGTGGCATACCGGTCCAGGAGCGTGATGAGCCGGGGGTCGCTGAAGTACTGCTCTCCCAGTCTTCGCAGGGTCTTCCACGGGGCAACGGTGCGCAGATCCGACCATTTGCGCAGATGGGGCAGCAGGTCGAGTGGCCCCGAGAGCGGTGACTCGAGGAACGGCACCCGGGTGGCCGCCCACAGGTCCGCCGATCGCCTGCTGAAGCGTTTCCAGTCACGCTCGGCCGTCCCCCCGAGCGCCTGGCCCAAGGACGCAGCGACCCGGTTGCTGTTGCTGCCGGGTAGCACCGCCGTGGTGCCGTCGGCCCAGCGGTAGCCGAATGCCGGGTCGAGCCCACGCAGGTCGACGTTGTCCTCGAGGGACGCGCCCTTCCGGCGGACTGGTGTCTTGAGAAACAGATCGCGGTACACCGCAGGCAGGGTCAGAAGCGAGGGGCCGGTGTCGAAGGCGAAACCCTCGCGACGATAGGTCTCCACCTTGCCACCGGCACGCGTCGACTGCTCGACTACCGAGACCTGATGACCCTGCGCGGACAAGCGGGCCGCGGCAGCCATGCCGCCCATGCCAGCGCCGACCACCACCACCGAAGCCACGTCCGGAGCGTACGGGTGGCTAGTGTCGGCGTCATGACCAACCCCGATGACCCGCTGGGTCTACGCGATGATGCACCGCTGCTCGATGGATGGCTGTCGTACCGGGCGATGGGACCGGTGCCGTTCGGGACGCCGGGCCACAAGCAGCGTCTGGACCTCGTCGGCACGGTTGTCCGTGACGACATCCCGCTGTACGGAGGCGTCGACACGATCCGCCAGCAGGCTGGGGCGATCGCGGAGGCCGACCGCCGACTGGCCAGGGCGTGGGGGGCCGACTGGGGTCGCATCTCGGTGGGGGGTTCGACGCATGGGAACCAGACGCTCATGCTCGCGCTCTGCCGTCCCGGCGACACCGTCGTCGTGACCCGGACGCTGCACCGGTCGTTGCTTCTGGGGATGGTTCTGGCAGGAGTGACCCCTGTGTGGGTGCGCCCGGACGTCGATCCGACGACCGGCCTTCCTACCCACGTGCCGGTGGAGCGGGTCGCGCAGGCGCTTGCTGTGCACCCGGAGGCCAAGGCTGTCTTCCTCGTCGAGCCGACCTACGTCGGCACTGTCTCTGATGTGGCTGCCCATGCCACAGTCGCTCACTCGCACGGCATCCCGCTGGTGGTCGACCAGGCGTGGGGCGCTTACTTCGGGTTCCACCCAGACCTTCCCCGCCATGCCATTCAAGCGGGTGCGGATGCTCTGGTGACGAGCGCGCACAAGACGCTGCCGGCGTACACGCAGGCCGCGCTCGTTGTCGCCCGCACCGGCAGGATCGATGCTGACCGACTCGATCGTGCGTTCGACGCGACCGCAACGACGAGCCCTTCGGGAACCATCGCAGCAAGCGCTGACGCAGCCAGGGCGCTCATGGAGCGAGACGGTGAACGACTACTCGGTCATCTCCTGCGCATCGTCGACCATGCGCGAGGTCGGTTGCGCGAGGTGCCCGGACTGGTCCTTCTCGATGACGTCGTCGATCCGGCGGTGATCGTCGACCGGGCCAAGCTGGCGATCAACGTCTCGGGTACCGGCGCCACCGGGCTGGCGATCGAGGAAGACCTGGTGGCACAGGGGATGCCGGTCGAGCTGGCCGACCGCGACACAGTCGGTCCGATCATCTCGGTGAACGACGACCAGGACACCGTCGATGCCTTCGTCGACGGCGTGATCGCCTCCGTCGAACGACAGCGCACCGAACCCCGTCCAGTTCTGCCGTCGATCTCGTGGACGGTTGAACCCCAGGTCGTCCTGTCGCCGCGCGAGGCGTACTTCGCCGCACATGAGACAGTGTCGGCGGAGACCGCCATCGGTCAGGTGTCCGCAGAGCTGGTTGCGCCGTACCCGCCCGGAATCCCCGTGCTGGCGCCCGGCGAGCGCATCACGGCCGCAGCCGTGGCTGGGCTGCGGGCTGCCATGGCCGACGGCACTCAGGTGCGGTACGCCGCCGACCCCACGCTGGACACGCTTCAGGTCGTTGCCACCTCGTGACTGCGTGAGCTGACTGAGGCCATAGCGTCACCGAAGTCACGCATTGCGTCAGGCCTCCGGGTCGAACCCGATCTCGCGGACCTCCTGAGCGCAGCGACAGGCGTCCGCGAACCTGGCAGCCCATTCGAGCGCCTCCTCGCGTGAGGGCACGTCGACGATGGCGAACCCGCCGATGACCTTCTTGGTCTCCGGGTAAGGGCCGCCGATGACCGTCCCGTCAGTGTCAACGATGCTTGCTTGCTGGCTTTCCACCCCACCGCCGAAGATCCACACCCCGGCCTCCTTTGCCGCCCGCACCACCTCGTGCGCGGCCTCGGCGATGGCGGGCAACTCCTCTTCGGAGAAAGTCATGGCGCCATCATCGAACGAGATCAGGTACCGCGTCATCCCACGACTCCCTTGTCCGATCGGCCGCCGAGGGCCGACCCGCAATCCCTTGAGGCTAGGGGAGGGGTCGGGACTTCCACGAGAGGGTGCCGCGGCGTCGACCCACCCACGATCGAACCGTCAGGTACTCGAATGCGATGACGGATGCTGGGTGCAGCAGCGAGTCGGGCCACACGCGTCCGCCAACCCGGTGAGCCACGAGCGCCCGCCCACCGACGGCGCCCGCGTACCCGAACGCTCCGACGCGAGAGCCGAACAGTGCAGCCAGAGGTGGAACGACGTACGTCAGCGACAGCAGTCCCAGCAAGGCAGCAGCACGACCGGGTGAGCCCGTTGCTGACCACAGTGACTTGGAGTAGCCGTCGCGGAGCTCCGACCAGCCGTCGTACATGCGGCAGGTCGCGACGTCGGTTCCATCCGCCAGTGCGCCGCGGCGCCCAACGCGCTTGAGCTGCCGGAACAACGCGACGTCGTCCAGCACCTGTCCGCGGATGGTCTCGTGGCCACCCGACTCGTCGTAGGCGTCACGCGTGATGGCGAGCACCTGACCGTTGGCGGCGACCAACGATGTTCGGGGGCTCTGCTCGGCCAGTCGGAGCGGCAGCAGCGTCGACCACGACCACTGCAGCAGGGGCTGGACCGTTCGCTCGCTCCACGTTACGGCCCGCTGCTGCGGATACGGACTAACGGCATCGATGCCGCCGACGCTCAGCAGCGCAAGCATGCGGCGCAGGGCGTCCGGCGCGAGGGTCACGTCGGCGTCGACGAACACCAGCACCGAGCCGGACGCCTCCAGCGAAAGGCGGTGGCAGGCCCACGTCTTGCCGATCCACCCACCTGGGGGTTCATCGGTCCCGGTCATCAGCTTGACCCGTGGATCGTCGAGATGGTGTGCCACGACCTGGGCCGTGCCGTCGCTGGAACGGTCGTCGAGCACCACGATCTCGAGGTCGGGCACACCGATCTGCCCCCGCAGAGAGGTCAAGCAGTGCCCGATCGTGTCGGCTTCGTCACGCGCCGGCACGAGTAGCGACACCCGCGATCGCGCAGGGCTGTCGGGACGCGGGAGGACCCGCAGCTGCCGAAGGTTCCACCAGCTGTGCGCTGCCCCGGCCACCGCCAGGGCCGACCCGGCAGCCACAGCGGCTGGCGCGAGCCGAGGCCTGCGGCTCATCCCCGTTCCACCCAGAGTCGCCACGCGAACGGGAGCGCGACGAGCCCCATGGCGATCCCGCCGACAATCGCAGGGCCGGGACGGTCGAAGAAGACGGCGCTGGCGAGCACCGAGGATGCGTAGACCCACAGGTAGAGCGTGGCCGGCTGAGCGGCGGAGGCACGTCCGGCGGGAAGCGCCATGAGCACGATCCCGACGACCAGTCCGACCGCGAACCATCCGCCGTAGTTCAGCAACGGGATGTCGGGGATCCCTGGCAGGTCAGGGGACGTCGTGGTCCAGCGCCACGCATCGAGCTCGACCATCATCGGATCGAGGAAGAAGTCCCAGGCCATCAACGACCAGGCGGTGGCGAACGGGACCAGCCAGCGGAATCGCACAATGGCGGTGGATGCCGCCACGTAGGCGGGATAGCCCATCATTGCCCAGGCCAGGGGAACGACGACGGGTACACCGCCGAGCAGCGGCCCCAGGGCATCGGTGTACTCGTACTCGCCGAAGGGGATGCCCGTGGTCGAACCCACCCGCTCGGCGCCCCAGCCAATGAGCGGCACGACCAGGCCGACAACGAAGAATCCTCGCCAGCGGTGGTAGGCGGACGCATGGACGAGTGACGCCAGGAAGAACACCACGACGGTGATGGTCGCAAGCGCGGCCCGGTTGGCGTCGTCGGCGAGCGGGAAGGCGATCTGGAGTGCCACCGTCGCGACGACGAGAAACCACCCCGCGGCGACGGCAGCTGGTGCTGCCGACCTTGCGGGGGCTGGTCCTGTGTACGTGCGCAGACTCATGGTTCCTCAGGTGCCCGACGTCTTTGTCGTGAGCGACGGTATCGGGCGATGATCCTCCAGAACACGAGGACCACCAAGATGCCCATGATGAGGAGAGCCAGAGCCAATGCCGCTGCCAGCCAGGGAGCGATGAAAGCGAGCACCGTCACGACGAATACGGCGACGTCCTCGAGCAGGCTCACGATGACGTTGCTCACCGGTTCTGGCGACGTGTTGACAGCTACCCGAGTGCCCGTCTTGGTGAGATGAGCTGCCAGGGCTGTTCCGCCGCCCATGGCGGCGAGAGCGGCCTGCTGCAGGGTGCTTGCGTCACCGGAGATGAGGAGTGACAAGGCAACAGCCGCCGTGGGGCGGACGGCGGTGTTGACGGCGTCCCACGTGGAGTCGAGATAGGCGGTCTTGTCGACGAAGAAGTCGATCGCCGTCAGCACGGCGGCCGCGACGAGGACATCGGTGCGCATGAGCGCGTCGGGGACAGGAACATCGCCGAGTCGACCGGCGATACCGGTGAGCAGCACCACGAGGTAGGGGTTGATTCCGCTGGCCCAGCCGCTGGTGAAGACGAGAGGAATCAGCTCGGCCATGGCGTCACAGCGAGTGGTGAACCGTCGATCGTTCCTTCGACGTCGATGATGGTGAAGCGGGCAAACAGCTCTTCGGCGAACCACTGGGTGTGGCGGGTACGCCGGATGGCCTGCTGGTGACCGGGGGTCTGGTACGCGAACCGACGAAGCGCCGCGGTGTCGCGCCACACGCTGAAGGTGCCCTGGAGCCCGATGGGTGCCTCACCGATCCCCATCGACCAGAGCAGTCCGTCGGCGGCAGCGAGCGTTGACGCCACCTCGGGAACCGCTCGCCAGAAGCTGCGGAGCTGGTTCGGCCGGATGCGGGCGCGTGTGATCGAGGCGATGGGGTGATCGGACTCAGTGGGTGCTGCGGTTCCACCGAACGGCTGCCTGCCTGACCACCGGCCGATGCTGGACAACGGCGTCATGGTGAGGCGGAGACGCTCGGTGGACGCGTCGTCCCACCGGCGAATGACGCGCGAGCGTTCCACGGTTGCAGCCGCATGGGGCGTGTCCCAGCAGGCGAGCAGCGCCCAGTGGTGGGGATCGGCGTCCTGTGGAGCGAAGGTCTGCCCACTTCCGGCGCCGAGCAGCTTGGCGAACGTGAGACCTGGGTAGCCGCGCAGCCGGAAACGGTCGAGGGCGAGGCGGCCGACGGCCGGGGCGATCCCGGCGGTGGGCACGCTCCAGACGTGCAACGTGACCCGGGCCGGGGAGGGGGGCGCGGTCGGGTCCTGGGCAGTCATGGGTCGACCCTAGGGCGCACCGAACGAGGGGGTTGACCCCGACCGCTGCGAGCGGTTTACTGGAGGCATTCGAACACATGTTCGAATGCCGGGAGCGTCCGTGGTCTCGACCTCGACCCTCGAGATCGCGTGACCTCTCCCGGAGACGTGAACCGGTCAGCGGGGTGGTGACCTCGACCCTCGCCACCCCGCCGACCGTTTCCCCACTCGGAAGGGGTGAGTGATGCGACGAATCGATGAGTCCATCGAGTCGTTGACACCCGTGGCCTCGAGCGGCCACGCAGGTGGCAGCGCCGCCCCGCTCGCCTTCCGGTGGCGTGGTCGGCGGTATGTCGTCGGCACGGTTCTGGCGCACTGGGTCGAAACAGGGGCGTGGTGGCGTCGACCTGCTCCGCGGCCTGGATCGGGACCGTCCGGCTCAGCCCCAGAACCGGCGACCGACGGTCCGCCGGATCCGGAACGGTGGCTCTGGCGGGTCGAGGCATGCCGGGGGTCTCAGACCGGTGTCTTCGACCTTTGCCGAGAGGTCGACCAGCCCACCGACAACGACCGCCCCGGCCCCGAACGGTGGTCGCTGCACGCGATCTACGACTGACCTGCACCACCGCACTGACCCGCACGACCGCATGAAGGGATTCCGGCCATGTCCACCACCACAGGGTTTTCAGGGTCTACAAGGACCGCAGGGTCATCTCGGGCCATCGGTACGCCCCGGGGGTCCTCGGCCGGAGTCCTCGACCTGCTCGCCGCTGCGCAGCGCGGGCTCACCGAGGCCGTTCTCGAGCCGCGGGCGAGCCGGCGCTACGCCGTCGCCCACCTCGCCGCGCTGCGAGCGGCCGCCGCGGTTCTGGCCACCCGAGCTCGTCCCACCGGACGCCGCGGCCCGCGCAGCGCCTGGGACCTGCTCTCGCAGGCGGCGCCAGAGCTGGCCGAGTGGGCCGCCTTCTTTGCGGCGGGCGCCGGCAAACGAGCCGCGGCCGAGGCAGGTCTGGACGCGGTCACCCCACGTGAGGCCGACGATCTCCTCCGAGATGTCGAGACGTTCCTTGCCCTGGCCGAGACGACTGTCGGTGTTCCCCACCAGACCTCGTTGCCCCGTGTCAGCTGACCCCGCGACACCTGAATACGTGCGGCTGCTGTCTCGGTGACCTCTTCCCTCTCATCCTTTCCCCACCTGCACGTCGCCTCCGGTTGGTCGCTCCGTCACGGTGCATCCAGCCCCGAGATGCTCGTCGGTGTCGCGGCCGACCTCGGTCTCACCACACTTGGTCTGACCGACCGTGACGGAGTACGTGGCGCGGTGCGGTTCGCGCGCGCCGCCCTCTCCGCTGGGATCGCCCCGGTCTTCGGTGCCGACCTCGCTCTCGCTCCACCCTCAACGACTGGACGTGCACCAGAGCGGGTCAGGCGCACTCCGGCTCGCGGGGGACGCACCCTCGACCAGCGGCTGCCGCGGGTCACCGTGCTGGCACGCGGGCCGAACGGGTGGGCGGCACTCTGCCGTCTGGTCTCGGCCGCACACGCCAGAGCCGAGCTCACCGGAGAACGCGGTCGCCCCACGGTGGATGCCGACCTCGTCGGTCAGCATGCAGCCGAGGGTGCCTTGGTGGTTCTGCTTGGTCCGGATTCCGATGTCGGACGGACGCTTGCCAGGCGCCGTCCTGACCTCGCGATGCAGCAGTGGCGGTCGTGGCGGGCCCGCGTCCCGGAGCTGCAGTGCGAGGTGGTCAACCACCGGGGCGCTGATCCGGCCGGTCGCTCGGCCCCCTTTGCCGGACGGATGCTGGGGTGGGCACACGAGCACCAGATCGACACCGTGCTGACCAATGCGGTGCGCTACGCCCGCCGCGAGGACGCGCCGGTCGCCGATGTGCTCGATGCCGCGCGTCAGCTCGTACCGCTCGATCTCCGTCACCTCGACCGACGCACTGGTGAGGGGTACCTGAAGTCGTCGGCACACATGACTGAGGTCGCCACAGAGGTGGCGCGACTGTCCGGTGTCGGAACCGAACGTGCCACCGCCCGTGCGCTGCTGGCCGCCACCGAGCAGCTCGCCGAGCAGTGCCTGCTCGACCCGGTGGCCGACCTCGGTCTCGGATCGGTGCACTTTCCCGAGCTCGAGGTCGTCGACCCCGCCGCTGCAGCAGCCGGACGGGCGCCGGACGCGGTCCTGCGTGAGCGGTGCGACCTCGGCTGGTCGGCTCGTGCGCTACCCATCACCGGGCGAGCGGCTGTTGATGCGCGAGACCGTCTTGAGCACGAGCTCGGCATCATTGCCGGGCTCGGTTACGCCACGTACTTCCTCACCGTCGCTGATGTCGTCGAACTCATTCGCTCGATGCAGGTGCGAGTCGCCGCTCGTGGTTCCGGTGCCGGTTCGCTGGTCACCTACCTGCTCGGCATCTCTGGGGTCGACCCAGTGCGGCACGACCTGCTCTTCGAACGTTTTCTCTCGCCGCTCCGTCAAGCGCTGCCCGACATCGACGTCGATGTCGAGTCGGCCAGGCGCACCGAGATCTACACCAACATCTTCGAACGGTTCGGCACCGCACGCGTCGCCTGCGTCTCGATGGCCGACACCTACCGCGTCCGACACGCGATCCGCGACGTCGGTGCTGCGCTCGGGCTGCCCCCCTCCGAGATCGACACCGTCGCCAAGGCGTTTCCGCACATCCGGGCCAAGGATGCACAGAACGCGCTACGCGAGCTGCCCGAGCTGCGTGCCAGCCGGATCGCCGACGACCCGCGGATGACCTTGCTCTTCTCGCTGGTCGAACGGCTTGACGGCCTGCCACGCCACCTCGCGCTGCATCCCTGCGGCGTCCTGCTCTCCGACGCCACTCTGCTCGATCGCACACCGGTCGAGCAGAGTGCGATGGGGTTCGCCATGAGTCAGTTCGACAAGGACGACGTCGAACACCTCGGCCTGCTCAAGCTCGACGTGCTCGGCATCCGGATGCAGTCGGCCATGGCGTACGCGCTCGACGAGATCGAGCGGGTCGACGGCCTACCGCAACGTCCCGATCTCGACGCCGTCCCGTTCGACGACCCGGCGACCTTCGACCTGATCCGCTCCACTCACACGCTCGGCTGTTTCCAGATCGAGTCGCCCGGCCAGCGAGAGCTGGTGGGCAAGTTCGCCCCCGAGACATTCGACGACCTGATCATCGACATCTCACTCTTCCGACCAGGACCGGTGAAGTCCGACATGGTTCGTCCCTTCCTGCAGGCACGGCACGGCTGGGCTGAACCGCAGTACCTGCACCCCGACCTCGAACAGGTGCTGCGCCCCACCTATGGCGTCGTCGTCTTCCACGAGCAGGTGATCGACATCCTGCATGTCATCACCGGGTGTTCGCGGGCCGAGGGTGATGAGAAGCGACGGGCGCTCGGCGATCCGGACGGGCAGGCTGAGACCCGGGAATGGTTCTACCGACATGCCCGGCTACGTCGCTACGACCTGTCAACGATCGAACGCATCTGGGACGTGCTCCGCGCTTTCGCCTCCTTCGGGTTCTGCAAGGCCCATGCGGCTGCGTTCGCCCTGCCCACCTACCAGTCGGCCTGGTTGAAAGCCCATCACACGGCGGGCTTCCTGGCCGGTGTCCTCACCCATGATCCCGGGATGTACCCCAAGCGGCTGATCCTCGACGACGCCCGGCAGTTCGGGGTTGCGGTGCTACCGCTCGATGTCAACACCTCTCAGTCCGGCTACCGGGTTGAGCGGTTCGATGCCGCAGATGCCTCACCCCCGCCGCGCTCACTCGCGAACCGGGCGCTACCGGACGCCCGCGGGTACGGAATCCGGATCGCGCTCGCCGAGGTCAAGGGCATCAGTGACGCCGAGGTCGAACGGATCGTCTCAGGGCAGCCGTTCCGCTCCCTCACCGATTTCTGGCACCGGGCGGCCGTCTCGCGACCGGTGGTGGAGCGCCTGGTGATCGCCGGGGCGTTCGACTCCCTGCACGGCATCGACCTCACCCTCCCGACCTCGTCGGCGCGCCGTCGGATCACCCGTCGTGACCTACTGCTGCAGGTCGCCGAGCTCGACCGCTGGACAGCGATGCCGGCTGCCCGCCGAACCAGGGTCGGTGTTCCGGTCAGGTCCGACACCCAGCTCTCCCTGGCGCTCGGCCCTTCCGACGAACAGGTCGCCCCCTCCGGACTCCCTGAGATGACCGGCGCCGAGCAGGTCAGAGCTGAGCTCGACGTCCTCGGTCTGGACGCCAGCCGTCATGTCATCGACTTCTACAGTCCGCTCCTCCGAGCCCTCGACGTCGTACGTTCCCGCCATCTCCTCACCTGTCGCTCCCGCAGTGAGGTGTTGGTGGCCGGGGTCAAGGTGGCGACCCAGACCCCACCGATCCGCTCCGGTCGCCGGGTGGTCTTTGTCACGCTCGACGACGCGACCGGCCCGGTGGACGCCACCTTCTTCGAGGACGCCCAAGGGCCGTACGCCGCCACGCTCTTTCACTCCTGGCTGCTGCTCATTCGGGGCGAGGTTCGGCGGACCGGTCCACGGGGGGTTTCACTGCGGGCCACCGGATGCTGGGAGCTCGCCGGTCTCTACGACCTGTGGCAGCGCCAAGGAATCGGCGCGGTCCATGAGGTGCTCGACACCCCACCCCCCGGGTTCGGTCCGAACGAGGTCAAGGCTCCGGCCGCCCCGGACCGTGATGAGGGGGCATCCTCCGCAGGAGGAATGGGACGCAGGCGAATCCTGGTGCACCCCAGTGGATTCCGGCAGTCGCCGTACGCCGATGTCCGTCCGGCCGGTGATGACGTCAACAAGGGTGCGCCACCCCGCAAGCTCTGGCACTCCAGTCCCGGCAGTTCCGGTGGGTGACGCGAGATAGGGGGACAATGGCTTCGACAGCGCAGGATGAGGGAGGCGGATGACCAAGCAACAGCTCGGACGTGCTGGCGCCCGAAAACCGGCGCAGGGCTACCCCCCAGGTGATGACACCGGCTGCAATGTCCTGCACGTCGACATGGATGCCTTCTACGCATCCGTCGAGCTGCTCCGCCACCCCGAACTCGTCGGAACGCCAGTCGTCGTCGGCGGCGGCGGCACCCGGGGCGTGGTCCTGTCGGCCACTTACGAGGCACGCGCGTTTGGAGTTCACTCCGCGATGCCGACGTCGCGGGCGCGGCGGCTCTGTCCGAACGCCACCTTCCTGGCTCCGCACCACCACGACTATGCCCGGATCTCGGCCGGGGTGATGGCCATCTTCGGATCGATCACGCCACACGTCGAACCGCTCAGCCTCGACGAGGCGTTCCTCGACGTCAGCGGCGCGCGTCGACGACTCGGCTCGCCGACGCAGATCGCCGAGCTGATTCGCACCACGGTTCAGGACGAACAGGGCATCACGTGCTCGGTAGGAGTGGCGTCCACCAAATTCGTCGCCAAGCTCGCGTCCGGACGATGCAAGCCGGATGGGCTCCTCGTCGTGCCCGCAGACCAGGTGATCGAGTTCCTCCATCCCTTGCAGATCGGTGCCCTGTGGGGCGTCGGTGACAAGACAGAGGAGGCGCTGCATCGACTGGGCCTCCGCACCGTCGCCGACCTTGCCAACACGCCGGTCAGCACCCTGGAACGAGCACTGGGGCAAGCGGCGGGTCGGCACCTGTGGCAACTTGCCTGGGGCCGGGACGAGCGCACTGTCGTCCCCGATGTCCAGGAGAAGAGCATCGGACGAGACCGCACCTTTGAGACCGACGTCGACGACCCCGAGGTCGTCCACCGCGAACTGCTGGCGTCGTCGCAGTCCGTGGCGAGCCAGCTGCGGGCCAGGTCGCTGGCCGGTCGCACCATCGCGATCAAGGTGCGGTTCGCCGACTTCACCACGATCACCCGATCGCGCACGCTGTCCCACCCGACCGACGTGGCTCGCGACATCTACGCCACGGCCGTCGCCCTCTTCGACGCCCTGGGCCTGGATCGGGCCCGGCTGCGTCTAGTGGGCGTCCGGGTCGAGGGGCTGGTGGACGGGTCGACCGTCGCCCACCAGCTCACCTTGGACGAGCGGCCCGAGGCCTGGCGAGCAGCGGAGCGGGCGGCCGATCAGGCCGCCGACCGGTTCGGTCGAGGGGTGGTTCGACCCGCCAGTCTGGTCGAGACACCCGACCCCTGAGGGGCGTGCTGGCTCCAGACCGAGACGCCGCGAGCCGATGAAGAAAAGGTGACAGATCACCGTGGATCCACCGGTGGAGTTTCGTCCACGCGCCCGGGGACCTATCCTGGTGGGGAGAGTCCCCGCGACACTCGCGTCCTCGGAGCCTTCCAGGCCCCGACCGTGCCACCGCAGCGAGGAGGAGGCCATGCCGCTCTCTGATCACGAGCAGCGCCTGCTCGAGCAGATGGAGCGCCAGCTTTATGCTGACGACCCCAAGTTGGCGTCCACGCTCCGCGGCAGCGGACGATCCCTGCGCTCGCGCCACCGACTCTTGCTCGGTGCGCTTGCGATCGTCGGAGGGATGGCTCTTCTCGTTTCCGGAGCGGCCGCACAGTTGTGGCCCCTCGGTGTTGCCGGATTCCTCGTCATGCTCGGCGGCGGTTGGTGGGCTAGCACCGGGTGGCAGAGCGGTTCGGCAGCCTCGGGCGCGGGTCCGAAGCAGACCCCCCCAAGCCCTCAGCGGTCAGGCTTCATGAGTCGGATCGAAGAGCGGTGGGACCGCCGCCGCGACGGCGAGCAGTAACCTCCAGTTTCGTCCGCATCTGGTCCAAGTGTGTGGACTAACCGCTCCGTAGCGGCTTGCGGACGATCCGCGCCACCGTGCGCGCCCACGTGCTACCTATCGACTCGAGTGTGGCGTTCCATGCGTCGATCACGGCGATCCGACCGGACGCCGGCCACCACTTGGCCAGCCGACGATCACGCGCAGACAGCCCCCGCAGCAGGTCGGTGCGGATGCTGTCGGCCATCCCTCGGATATCGGCGACCGAAGCGGTCGAGCCGGTCGCGTCGCGATAACGCAGTAGTTCGACCCAGGCAGCCAGTTGCCGAAGCCGCTGGTCCTCCTCGGGGTTAAGTCGGCCGCGGGCGGGCAGCCGAACAGCCAGATCGCGGGGCGTCTCGTTCGGGGCGGCCCGCAGGTCGACATCGGTGGCGGAGTCGAGGACATCGGCCCATCCAGCGGCGACGGCGCGATCAGTCGTTTCGATACCGTTCCACCGCTTGCGCCGCACCGTGACTGAGGCAACTTTGGGTGCGGCAGCCATCGCCGCTGCCAACCCGATCAGCAGCAGCCACAGCCACGCTGTTGAGGAGCCGCTTTCGGGTGTCTGAGGTGCCGACGTCCCGGCGCTGAACTCGCCACGGCTGCGGTTCGCCTCGAGGACATCGGTGAGATCAGTGGGGCGACCTCCACGGTTGGGGGTCTCGCAGCCCCCGCGCCGCAGTACGCATCCGCGATCGCGCCCGCCGCCGTTCTGCTGTGCCTCCTCGGTGGCGCTGGTTCCGGGTACCGGCGCATAGGCGGGGGCCGCGCCGCCGTCCCCGCCGCCAGGTGTCGGCTCGAAGCGCACCCAGCCGGTGCCCTCGAACCACAGCTCTGGCCAGGCGTGGGCATCGTGGGCGGTGACCAACCAGGTGTCGCCCTCAACGTTCTCACCCGGCGTGAAGCCCACTTCAACACGTGAGGGGATGCCGAGTGTCCTGGCCATCAGTGCCATGGTCGCTGAGAACTGTTCGCAGTATCCGCTGCGAGATCGAAGGAACCGCTCGAGAGCTTCTGCGCGATTGCCGCTCACGGTCTCGAGGCTGTAGTCGAACTTGGTACGGAACCAGTTCTGCAGCGCGAGGGCCCGGTCGTAGTCGTTCGTCGCCTGCGCTGTGACCTCAGCCGCCAATGGGGTGAGTCGTTCATCGATCGGGTCAGGCAGCGTGAGCATCGGGTTCAGTGAGGGGTCGGCAGCCGGTGCCGAGCGCAACTGGTCGACAGTGGGCGCCACCTCAAGAACCGTGGCGCGGTAGCTCTGGTTGAACGCCGAGCCGTCCTCGTCCGGGCTGAACACGTCAAAGCTCTGCTCGTCCCACCGCCAGTCGCCTTCTATGTCGACGACAGTTGCGGGATAGGGGAGCGGTAGTCGCGGCGTGTCGAGTGCCCCGACGGCGAAGTCGTAGCTCACCTCCGTGCGTGCGACATCCTCGCCGAGTCCTGGCGGTGGCGGCAGACCGCGTGAAGCCTGCTGGTCGCTGCCGGCCTGCAGCTCCTCCAAGGTCCACGTCTCTCCGTCGAACTGATCGAGCGTTGCGATGCGCAGATACTGCGGTGTCTCCGCGTCGGTGGTGTAGGCGAGTACCTCGCTGTCCTCGGCCTGGGTCAGATCCTGCTGCAGGTCGACGAGAGGGTTGACCGTGATGATGCGACGCTCGGTCGCTGACGAGTCGCCGTTGCCGCCGTTGCCACCGCTCCCATCGCCTGACCCGCCGCCGAACCGGCCGTCCTCGAGGCTCGGAAGAATGATCGGAATGATCACGGCCACGGTGAGCGCCGCCACACCGATGCGACGGCCGGTGCCACCAATCGAGTGGATCGTGCCGTCTCCGCCCCCCTCGATGGGTCGGCCCCAGCGCGAGAGCTCAAGACGTCCATCCTCGAGCAACAGGATCAACCAGCCCACACCGGCGGCAACGAACAGCGGCCACGGGACTCCGTCCGGAAGCACCGTCGCGGGAACGAGGTAGAGGGCCAGCAGCGGGACGCCGGCCAGCGTCGCGCGTCTGTTGGTGACGGCGATCGCATCGACAGCCCACGCGATGAGGGCGACGCCGCTCACGACCAGGAAGCTGATGCCGTCGGTGACTGTGACGGGGGCTACCTCCTGCTCGATGACCGAGCTGCCGTCGCGCACGAGGGTCCCGAAGGCGCGCCAGACGTCCGGGTCGGGCAGCACGCCGAAGAGCGCGACGTCGCTGGCGTAGAGCCAGGTGAGCAGCAGGACCAGGCCGACTGCCTGCAGGGTCATCACCGCCCAGCCGGGAAGCGACAGTGCCCTGGCCGCACCGCCGATCAGGGCGGTGGTGGCGATGACCAAGAAGGTGGCGAGCACCCAGGGACCCTCGGCAAGAGTTGGCGACAGCGCGATCGACGTGAGCGCCACCGCGCCGGCAGCGGCCAGGGTGGGGCGAACTTGGCGCGTCACGGCCCGGCGCGCACTCATGCGCTGACCTCGGGTGCGAGTGTCGCGCTGGCTGAAGTCCCACCGGAGAACCCCAGGTGTCGCCACGACTCCGCGAGGCTCTCGGCCCGCCCTAGCGGCAGGACCGCCCATCCTGCGGACCGCAGGAGCTCCCATGCGCCCAGGGTGTCGGGACGTGTCGCCTCGTTCTTCCAGGATGCGCAGTCCAGCGCGACGGCGACAGTCGTCCCCATGCCGTGCCGGGCACGGGCCAAGGCGTCGGCCTCTTTGAGCGTGGTGGCGCCGAGCACCATGACGATCAGGCCGTCACTGCCGTGGCGGACCGTCTGGGTCAGGGTGTGGATGCTGGACGACCTGCTGAGCTCGGCGACCGCGAGGGCGTCGAGCACCATTCCGGTGGGATCGGAGTTGGCGACGTTGTCGACCGCGCTCGCCGAGGTGACCTCGCGAGCGTCCGCCACGAGGCGAACGGCGTAGCCGCGGTGGGACAGGTGCAGGGCGATCGAGGCCGCTGCGCCGACCGCCCGTTCGAACGTGCCCGACATCGGTTCGCCGACGTGCGCGGGTCTGCGATCGTCGAGGATCACCGTTGCCCGGCTCTCCCATGGCTGTTCCTCTCGGCGCACCATCAACGAGCCGGATCGCGCGGTCGCTCGCCAGTGCACGCGGCGCAGCTCATCTCCGTGCCGGTACTCACGGACGGCGACGTCGTCCTCGCCGGCAGTGGCGATGGATCGCGCCCGACTCTCACCGGTGCCGGACCAGTCGCCGGACAGCGGCACTGCGGGCAACACCTCTGTCCGAGGCGTGACCAGCAGGTGACGTTGTCCGCTGAACGAGCGATCGAGCTGGCAGAACCCGAACGGATCGGTGAGCCGGACCGAGAGCGGACCGATCGGGTACCTGCCGCGTCGGTCGGCATGCACGGTGTAGGTGACCGATCGGACCGATTGCGGCGCCAGGCGATCGACGACAAATCGGGGTCGAGGACCGAGCGCCTTGGGGACAGCGTCTTCGACCATCAGCAGTCCGGTGGGCAGGTGCGCCACATTCTCAAGCCGAATGGTGACCGAAGCGGACTCACCGGCCGGCGTTCGTGACGGCTCGATGGTGCGGCCGGAGCCGAGCCGGAACCTGGTTCGGGCCACGCTGGCTGCAGCCAGTAGCGGTAGGGCGCTGGCGAGCAGGCCGACGCGCATGATGTCTTGCTGGTCCAGCATTGCGGCCAGCAGGAACGCGGTCACCCCGGCAGCGAGCAGGGCTCGGCCCCGGGGGGTGAGACCAGCCAGCGCCGCACGCATATCAGCTCGCCTGTCAGCTGGCCGGGATCGCCGTTTGGTCGACGAGAGCCTCGACGACCGATGCGCTGGTCCGCCGGGCGATCTGTGCCTCAGCTGTCAGCAGCAGGCGGTGAGCGAGGACGGGGACGGCCAGACCACGGACGTCGTCTGGAATGACGTAGTCACGGTCGTCGAGCGCGGCCGATGCCTTGGCGGCTCTGATCAGGTGGAGGGTGGCACGGGGAGAGGCACCGAGCCGTAGGTCGGGGTGGTGTCGTGACGAGGCCACCAGGTCGACAGCGTAGCGGTGCACGCTCTCGCTCACATGGAGTGCGCGCACCTGCTCGATCAGGGCCGCGATGTCTGACCCGGTCGCGACCGGCTTGATCATCTCGAGCGGTCGACCACCCCCGTGCGCCTCCAACATCGCCATCTCATCGGCTCGCTCGGGGTATCCCATCGAGAGCCGGGTGGTGAACCGGTCACGTTGCGCCTCGGGCAGTGGATAGGTGCCTTCCATCTCGATCGGGTTCTGGGTGGCCACCACCATGAAGGGGGTCGCGAGAGGGTATGTCGAGCCATCGACGGTGACCTGGTGCTCCTCCATGGCCTCCAGCAGAGCGGACTGAGTCTTCGGAGAGGCTCGGTTGATCTCGTCGCCGATCACAATGTTGGCGAACACCGCACCAGGACGGAACTCGAAGTCTCGCGTCTCCTGGTTGAAGACGCTGACCCCGGTGATGTCGCTCGGCAGCAGGTCGGGCGTGAACTGGATGCGTCTGACGGTGCAGTCGAGCGCACGGGCCAGCGACTTGGCCAGCATTGTCTTGCCGACGCCGGGCACGTCTTCGATCAGCAGATGCCCCTCGGCCAGCAAGGTGACCAGAGCCAGCCGGATGGCGTCCGGCTTGCCTTCGATCGCGCCGGCCACCGCCTCGCCGATCTCGGCTCCGCGGGCGGAGACGCCCAGCCCGCGCTCGGGTGGTGGGGGAGACGAGGGTGCGGGAGTCGATCCGTCGACAGCTGTCACAGCTCGTCCTGGGGTGCGAGGTGGGGCACCAGGCCTCCTGGGCGTTGGCGGCGGGCGGGTTGATGACCAGGTGTCATCGCACTCCAGCGTAAGCCGCCGGACGCCTATCGGCCTGCAGAAACACTTCCCCCACTTCACTCCACGGCTTTGATCTGCATATTTGTCCCTCAAGATTCCGTCACAGGGGGTCGAAATGATTGACGGTGGGGGAAAGTGGAGTATGGTGGCGCATCGTGGATGAGAGCGGAGAGGGGAGGCGGCGCCGGTGTTCTTGGGCACGCACTACCCCAAGCTCGACGACAAAGGACGTCTCTTCCTGCCGGCCAAGTTCCGTGAACCCCTCCAGGGCGGACTGGTGATCACCAAGGGGCAGGAGCACTCGCTCTTCGTGTTCCCCCGAGAAGACTTCTTTGAGTACGCGCGCCGGTTTGAGGACGCACCCCTCTCCAGCAAGGGCACCCGCGACTATGTGCGCGTCCTGCTCTCGGGCGCCTCAGACGAGCTGCCCGACCGGCAAGGACGGATCACCGTTCCGCCAACGCTGCGGGAGTACGCGGGACTCACCAAGGAGTGCGTGGTCATCGGAGCTGGATCTCGGGTGGAGATCTGGGACTCCGGTCGATGGGCTGACTACCTGGGACCCAGTGAAGGCGCCTACGCAGACCTCAGCGAGGAGGTGCTGCCGGGCACCTGACTCCGCCGTCCTCGAGGTGTGGTCTTCCGCCGCTCTGATCAGTCCGGACCGTCCTGGCGCACCTTCCCCGGTGCCAGGCCCCGGAGCAGGAGCGGAGGAAGACCAGACCGCGAGGGCACCCCGAGTTCATTCCATCGAAGTTAGCCGCACGTGAAGGGTCGAGCATGAGTGGCACGTTGGGGATCGCCCCGATTCGCACAGCCGGAGCTGAGGGCATCCATCGTTTGGTGCGTTCGGTCACCGTTCACCGGAGGGCTGTCGCCCGCCGGGGTGGTCTCACCACTCTGCCGGCGCTCGCGGTGGCGATCGTCGTGACCGCGAGCGTGGTCTGGGTGACGGTGGCGGCGGCCAGCAGCTGGAGACCGGTGTGACCGAGCCAACCCATGCACCCGTGATGTGCGCCCGGGTGGTGGCGCTGTTGGCGCCAGCACTGCAGGCGCCCGGTGCAGTCCTCGTCGACGCGACGGTGGGCCTTGGTGGGCACAGTGGAGCCCTGCTGAGATCCTGCCCCAACGCTCGGCTGGTGGGTATCGACCGGGACCCAGGCGCGCTCGCCGTTGCGAACGACCGGCTCACCGACGTGGCCGAACGCATCACGCTGGTGCACGCCATATACGACGACATTCCCCAGGTCCTCGCCGACCTCGGACTGCCGCGGGTGAACGGGGTGCTTCTCGATCTCGGGGTCTCCTCGATGCAGCTGGACCGGGCCGAGCGTGGATTCGCCTACTCGTACGATTCTCCGCTGGACATGCGGATGGATCCCACCGCGCAGCTCACGGCTGCCGCGGTGGTCAACGACTACCCGGTCAGTGACCTGGCGAGGGTGCTGCGTGAGTACGGCGAGGAGCGATTCGCCCAGCGGATCGCCAGAGAGATCGCCCGCAGACGTCCGCTCGTGAGCAGCGCCGAGCTCGTCGACGCGATTCGCGAGGCCGTACCGGCTGCGGCACAGCGCCATGGTGGGCATCCGGCCAAGCGCACCTTCCAGGCACTGCGGATCGAGGTCAACGACGAGCTCGGTGCGCTGCGGAGAGCGCTTCCTGCCGCTGTGGATGCGTTGGCTGTCCACGGTCGGATCGTGGTCATGTCCTACCAGTCCCTCGAGGACCGGATCGCCAAGCGCGTGCTGGCCGACCATCTGGTCGATGACGTCCCGGTGGATCTGCCCGTCCCGGGCCACGGACCGGAGCTTCGCCTGCTCACCAGAGGCGCTGAACGGCCGACAGCTGAGGAGATTGCGGCCAACCCGCGCGCAACGTCGGCCCGAGTTCGCGCTGCCGAGCGGGTTCGGGAGGCCGCATGAGCGTCGCGACCCCACAACGTCGGACGACCACACCCGCTCCCAGGGCTCGGCGCCAGCCGGCGGTTCGCCCCGCCGCCGCCCCGGCGCCGGCGCGCGCACCCTTCGTCGTGCTCGTGCTGGTCCTGCTGTCGGTGGGACTCGGTGCGCTGCTCCTGCTGAACACCCTGCTCGCCCAGGGTTCGTTCACCCTGCACTCGCTGGATGCCCGGGTGGCAGATCTGGCCGATCAAGAGCAGGCGCTGCAGCAGCGAACGGCCGAGCTTGCATCACCCCGGCGACTGGCGAGGAGCGCCGCCCGGATCGGCATGGTTCCGTCGGTCAACCCAGCTTTCCTCCGGACCGAGAACGGCAAGATCCTCGGCGAGCCGATCCCGGCGACAAGCAGGGCACCCGTGGTTGGATCGGAAACCACGCCGGTGGCCGGTGCTGACGACGCACAGACCAAGGCCAGCGGGTCCGGCCCGAGTCCAGATGAGAAGCAGACCAAGAAGAACGGGTCGTCGACGAACGACCAGACCGGCGGAGGGACGGATCGGTGACACAGGCACGACGGCGGGGAGGCACGTCTCGACGCGTGACCGACCCGCGTCGAAGGCTGGTGGCCGTGGGCATCCTGGTCGGCATGGTCATGTCGCTGTTTGCCGGCCGGCTGCTTCAGCTGCAGGGGGTCGAGGCCGCGGCGTACGCCGCCACCGCTGAGGCCGAGCGACTGCGGACGGTAACCATGCCGGCGACCCGTGGCGCGATCACCGATGTCCACGGCATCGCGTTGGCGACCACCGTCGACGCCGTCAACGTCACGGCCGACCAGACGCAGGTCGGTGATCCAGTCGCGGTTGCCGCCGCACTCGCCCCGGTGCTCGGTGAGCCCATCAAGACACTCCGCGACCTCTTGGACGGCGACCTTCGTTTCGCCTACATCGCCAAGGAGGTCACTCCCCGCACCTGGAGCACCATCGAGTCACTACGTCTACCAGGTATCTACAGTGAACCGACGGCGAAGCGGGTCTACCCGCAGGGGGAGCTCGGCGCCGCTCTCCTGGGGTTCGTCGGCAGTGACGGTCATGGTCTGGCCGGTCTGGAGAACAGCTGGGATAGAGAGCTCGCCGGAAAGGACGGCCAGATTACCTACGAGTCGGCTGCGGGGGGGCGCCGCATTCCCAGCGCCGACTCCGAGACGGAGGAATCCGTACCCGGTGTGGACGTGCAGCTCACCATCGATCGCGACATCCAGTTCATCGCCGAGCGGGCGATCCGCAGCAAAGTGCTCGAGGCCAATGCGGACAGCGGCACCGTGGTAGCGATGGATCCGAGGACGGGGGAGGTGCTGGCCCTGGCCACGTACCCCTCGTTCGACCCACGAGACCCCACCCAGGCTCCGGCGGCGGACCGGGGGAACCGGGCAGTTGCTGAGATCTACGAGCCAGGCAGTACCAGCAAGGTAATGACGATGGCCGCGGCCCTGGATGCGGGAGCGGTCACACCCACCACCAAGATCGAAGTACCTCCGATCCTCTACCGCGGAGGGGACGACTTCCACGATCACACTCCGCACGGGACACTCCACCTGACGGCCACCGGTGTCCTTGCCGAGTCGAGCAACATCGGGGCGATCTTGATCGCCGAAAAGCTCGGCAACGAGGCCCTCTACTCCTACCTGCGGAAGTTCGGCATCGGCTCGACCAGCGGGCTCGACATCCCAGGTGAGAGCGCCGGCCTGCTGCCGAACGTGAAGGACTGGGGCCCCACCAACGCTGCGACGATCGCGTTCGGTCAGGGGCTCTCGCTGAACGCCGTACAGTCGACGTCGGTCTTCGCCACGATCGCCAACGGCGGTGTGCGCGTCGAGCCGACAGTGGTGGCTGGCACCAGCGGTCCGGACGGGTCGTTCACCCCTGCTCCGCCTCCCCAGCGACACCGCGTGGTCACCGCCAAGACCGCCAGGACATTGCGCGAGATGATGGAGACCGTCGTCTCCGACCAAGGGACCGCACCAATGGCTCAGATCCCCGGCTACCGAGTGGCCGGCAAGACCGGAACGGCTCAACGCGTCGACGAGAGCTGTGGCTGCTACCGCGGGTACACAGCCTCGTTCATCGGGTTCGCGCCTGCTGACAAGCCGGCCGTGGTGGTGTCGGTCACTCTTCAGGACCCGAAGAACGGACACTACGGCGGTGTGCTCGGAGGGCCGGTGTTCAAGAGGGTGACGTCGTTCGCGTTGCAGAGTCGGCAGGTGCCTCCCACGTCGACGTCACCGCCCTCCATGCGACTGACGTACCGTCCCTGAGACGAGCAACCGGCAATGACTGAGAGCGCGGCTCGAACCCCTCGACCGATGCCGCGGGCGACCTCACTCGTGCAGGTGTGTGCGGCTCTCGATCTCGACCAGGGAACGACCCCGGATGTCATGGTGACCGGTGTCACTCTGGACTCACGCGACGTCCGTCCAGGGGATCTCTTCATCGCCCTTTCCGGGGAGCGAGTGCACGGTGCGTCTTTCACACCTGACGTCGTAGCGGCGGGTGCGGTCGCCGTAGCGACCGACGCGCCGGGTAGAGAGATCGTGGGCGATGCGTTGCCCTGTCTGGTGATCGATGATCTCCGCCTGCGCACTGGTGTCCTGGCGGCCGAGATCTACGGTCGCCCGGCCGACGACCTGCTCCTGCTGGGCGTCACAGGCACCAACGGCAAGACGACAACAGCATTTCTCCTCGAATCGGGGCTGCGGGCGGCCGGACATCGGACAGGTCTGATGGGAACGGTGTCAACGCTGATCGACGGCCAGGCCTTCGAGACCGTGCGGACGACCCCGGAGGCGCCGGAGGTGCACGCACTCCTGGCCGTCATGCGCGAACGGGGGGTCACCGCTGTGGCCATGGAGGTGTCGAGTCACGCTCTGGCGATGGGCCGCGTCGACGGCTGCGTGTTCGATGTTGCCGGCTTCACCCAGCTGGCTGTCGACCACCTCGACTTCCACGGCAGTCCTGAGGCCTACTTCTCCGCAAAACAGGTGCTCTTCCGGCGCGACCGAAGCCGAACGTCGGTGATCACCATCGACGACGAAGGGGGTCGACGGATGGCGGCAGAGTCGACCGGGCGGGTCGTCACGCTGGGCACAGACCCGGCAGCCGACTGGCAGATCCGTGACATCGGTGAGCGCGCCGGTGGTGGTTACCGGTACCTGCTCGTTGCTCCGGGCGGAACCGTGCACCCGGGCGAGGTACAGCTGATGGGCCGCTTCAACGTGGCCAACGCAGCTCTTGCCCAGGTGATGCTGGTGTGCGCCGGAGTTGATGTCGAGACGGCGACCAGAGGAGTGAGCAGCTGTGCCGGCGTCCCGGGTCGGATGGAGAGAGTGGGTCCGGACGACGTCGCACTCGTCGTGGACTATGCGCACACCACCGATGCGTTGGCCCGCGCCATAGACGCCGTGAGGCCCGAATCCGGTGGTGATGTGATCGTCGTCTTCGGCTGCGGAGGCGACCGAGACCCGAGCAAGCGTGAACCGATGGGTGCGGCTGCAGCATCACGCGCCGCTGTGGTGGTGGTCACCGATGACAACCCGAGGACCGAGAGTCCGGCGGACATCCGACGCGCCGTCCTGTCAGGAACCAGGGAGGTGCCGGAATCCGAACGAGGGGACGTGGTCGAGATGGCTGACCGCCGGGCAGCCATGGAGTGGGCGGTGCGCCGTGCGACCCCCGGTGACGTCGTCCTCGTCGCAGGCAAGGGCCACGAGAGCGGTCAGGAGGTCGGCTCGTCAGTCACCCCATTCGACGACCGGGTCGAGCTCCTGGCGGCCTGGACGCGGGTCCACGGCCAGTCCGCGAAGGCACGACCATGATTCCCACGTCACTCTCCGAGATCGCGGAGGCCGTCGGCGGTCGGCTCAGCGACGTACCGGACGCCTCGGTCGTCGTTCTCAGCGTGTGCTCGGACACTCGGCAGGTAGCTGTCGGAAGCCTGTTCGTCGCCCTCGAAGGCTCCCGTGTCGACGGTCACGACTTCGCTGCTGCCGCCGTTGAGGGCGGGGCCGTCGCCGTGCTGGGAACCAGACCGACCGGCCAGCCCACCATCGTGGTGCCAGATACATTGACCGCCCTCGGGGCCCTTGCGAGGTTTCACATCAGCCGCCTCACCCGCGCCACGGTCGTGGCTGTGACTGGATCGGTCGGCAAGACCACCGCCAAAGACCTGATTGCCGCGGTTCTCGAGACGAATGGGCCGACGATCTCACCGCCCGGATCCTTCAACAATGAGCTCGGACTGCCGTTGACGGTGCTCCAAGCAGATCTCGAGACTCGCTACCTGGTCCTGGAGATGGGGGCCCGAGGACGGGGCCACATCGAGTATCTGTGCTCCATAGCCCCACCCGACATCGGCGTCGAGCTCGCGGTCGGCACTGCGCACATCAGCGAGTTCGGCAGCCAAGCCGCCATTGCCGAGGCCAAGGCCGAGCTGGTTCGCGCACTCTCGGCTTCCGGCACCGCGATCCTCAATGCCAACGACGACTATGTACGCGCAATGGCTGACGAGTCGGTGGCGTCGGTCATCTGGTTCGGGCAACAGGCCGACGCCGACATCCGGGCGCAAGCCCTCAGCTCTGACCGGCTCGACCGGGCAAGCTTCACCCTGGTGACGCCGGACGGAGCCGCGCCGGTCGCGCTGCAGCTCGTGGGAGTGCACGCCGTACCCAATGCCCTTGCCGCGGCTGCTGTGGGCTGGTCGGTCGGAATGGCCACGGCCGCGATCGCCGATGCCCTGTCGGCCGCAGTTCCACGGAGCCGGTGGCGGATGGAGGTTCGGGAGCGCGGTGACGGACTGGTGGTCATCAACGATGCCTACAACGCAAGCCCAGAGTCCACCCGCGCCGCCCTGAAGTCACTGAAGCAGATCGCGGGCGACCGCCGGAGCTGGGCGGTTCTGGGCGAGATGCTGGAGCTCGGTGACAGATCCGACGCTGAACACGACGCGATAGGTCGACTGGTTGTGCGCTTGGATGTGCAACGGTTAGTCGTCGTTGGAGACGGCGCCCGGCACATCCATCTGGCTGCCGGGCTCGAAGGATCGTGGGGACAGGAGTCCATGTTCGTTTCAGACGTCGAGGAAGCGTTGACGCTGCTTCGCGAACAGGTCACCTCAGATGACGTCGTTCTCGTCAAGGCTTCCCGCGCCGCCGGGCTCGATGTCATCGCCACCAGTCTGCTCGAAGGTGACGTCACATGAGACTGGTCCTCATAGCGGTTGTCGTCAGCCTGCTCATCGGCTTCGTCGTGACGCCGCTGTGGGCGAACTGGCTTCGAGGCAGGGGATACGCCCAGTCGATCCGGGACGCCGAAGAGCTCGGCTACGCCGTCCCCGACCACGCCGGCAAGAGGGGAACACCGTCGATGGGCGGTGTGGTCATCGTGGCCGGCACCGTGATCAGCTACGCCGTCGCCCACCTGGTGGCGGGGAGCGGGCCAAGCGCGTCAGCGCTGTTGGTGTTCTTCCTGATGGTGGGTCTTGCCTCGGTCGGATTTGCGGACGACTACATCAAGATCTTCCGCAGAAGGTCGACGGGGCTTCGGGTCAAGACCAAGCTGATCGGGCAGGCGGCAGTCGCGATTGCCTTCGCCCTTCTGGCACTGCAGTTTCCCAACACTGACGATCTCACCCCGGCCACCCAGTACATCTCGTTTGTCCGGGATACCGCCGTCTTCCTCCCCATCGGCATCTACGTGCTGTGGGTCTGGTTCATGGTGGCCGCCACGTCCAACGCGGTGAACCTCACCGACGGCCTCGACGGCTTGGCCACCGGGGCTGCCTCCATGGTGTTCGGTGCCTACGTCACCGTCGGACTCTGGCAGTACAACCAACGCTGCTCCGACTTCGTGCTGCCGAACTGTTATGAGGTCCGTAACCCGCTCGACATCGCGGTAGTCGCTGCCGGTGTCATGGGCTCCTGTTTCGGGTTCCTCTGGTGGAACACGTCTCCAGCGCGCATCTTCATGGGTGACACCGGGTCACTCGCACTTGGGGGTGCGATGGCCGGCATCGCGATCACCACACAGACCGAGCTGTTGCTTCCAGTGATGGCCGGACTCTTCGTGGTCATCACGGCATCGGTCATCATCCAGATCGCATCGTTCAAGACCACCGGGCGTCGCGTGTTCCTGATGTCACCCCTGCAGCACCATTTTGAGCTCAAGGGATGGCCAGAAGTGCAGATCGTGACGCGGTTCTGGATAATCTCAGGACTCTTCACTGGCGCGGCCTTCGTTCTGTTCTACGCCGAGTGGCTCGGTGGGGGCGGCATCGGGTGACCGAGTCGTCCGCTGTCGTGGAGTGGCTGAAGACCGCCGACCGGTACGCCGACTGGTCAGGTGTCACGGCTGTCGTCGCCGGGCTCGGCGCCAGTGGGTTTGCGGCAGCCGATGCGCTGATCCGCGTAGGGGCATCGGTGACCGTTGTGGAGGCCACTCCGGTTGGTGACGAGGGGCCCCTCGCCGAGCGATCGCAGATCCTTGAGGTCCTCGGGGCCAACGTCCAGACCGGTGTCGACGCCGCCGCCGTGCTCGAGGCCGATCTGCTGATTCCCTCACCTGGCATCCCGCCTGGGCATCGTTGGATCACGGAGGCGCGGGCCGGTGTCGTGTGGAGCGGTGAGCAGCTCGCATGGAACCTGCGGGCACCCCGAGTGCCCTGGCTGACCGTCACGGGCACGAACGGGAAGACGACGACTGTCCGGATGCTGGCCGCCATGGTCGAGGCGGCGGGGCACCGCTGTCTCGCCGTCGGCAACATCGGCGTGCCATTGGTTGAAGCGGTCTTCGCCGAGCCTGAGCCGCACGTCCTGGCTGTCGAGCTGTCGAGCTACCAGCTGCACTTCACGAGGTCGGTTTCGGCCCACTCATCAGCCCTTCTCAACATCGCACCCGACCATCTCGACTGGCACGGCTCGCTGGACACGTATGTCGCCGACAAGGCCCGCATCTATGACGGCACCCAACGCGTCATCATCTACAACCACGACGATCCCCGCACCGAGATTCTGGCGACCGAGGCTGACGTGGTGGAGGGATGTCGGGCGGTGGGTTTCACGCTCGGGGTTCCCGCACGTTCGATGCTCGGCGTGGTCGACGGCACTCTCGTCGATCGAGCTTTTGTCGCCGACCGGGAGACGCAGGCGGTCGAAATCGTTGACTCGGGTCAGCTGTCGGTCGACGGGCCACACAATGTGCAGAATGTTCTTGCGGCCGCTGGGCTGGCCCGTTCCTTCGGCGTTCCGCTGGCGGCGGTGAAGCAAGCAGCTGTCGGATTCGAGCTCGATGCCCACCGGGGCCAGACAGTCGGCTCGGTGGGCGACGTGGTGTTCGTCGACAACTCCAAGGCAACCAACGTGCTGGCCGCCGATGTGGCTCTGGCCGCTGTCCCCGGGGGAGTGGTCTGGATCGCCGGGGGGCTGGCCAAGGGTGGTGTCTTCGACGACCTCGTGGCCCGTCACCGCGAGCGGCTGCGGGCTGTGGTGCTCTTGGGTGCCGATCGACGCTTGATCCGGGACGCACTCGAGCGACACGCCCCCGAGGTACCCGTGATCGAGGTCCCGGACGGGGAGACTGATCCCATGACTCATGCTGTCCGCTCGGCGGCTGCGGCAGCCCAGCCCCATGACACCGTGCTCCTTGCTCCCGCCTGCGCGTCGATGGACCAGTTTGTTGACTACGAGGCCAGGGGTCGAGCATTCGACTCGGCCGTGACCCGGCTACGCCGCTGACGGATCCCGCATGACAGTCACTTCCCCTCCTTCGTCCCCGACCCAGCGGTCGGGGATCGCTGCACCGATTCGACTTGCACTGGCCAAGCCACTGGCGCCGTACTACCTCGTGCTCGGAAGCGCCACCTTGCTGACGATGTTGGGGCTGGTGATGGTCCTGTCCGCTTCCAGCGTCGAGTCCTACGCAGCAAGCGGTTCATCCTGGGCGATCGCCCAGAAACAGGCGATGTGGGTGATCATCGGAATCCCCGCGCTGATGGTGGCCAGTCGACTGCCGACCGTCTGGTTCCGACGTCTGGCGGTTCCCGTCCTCGTGCTCTCCGTGGTGCTGCTCGTTCTGGTGCTCGTTCCCGGGATCGGGGTGAGCGTCAACGGCAACCAGAACTGGATCGAGATCGGTGGCTCGTTCCGCATCCAGCCGGCTGAGGCAGCGAAGTACGCGCTGGTGTTGTGGGGCGCGGATCTCCTCACTCGCAAACGGAAGTTGCTGCACCAGAACAAGCATCTGCTGATCCCGCTGCTTCCTGTCGCGGCGGTGATCATCCTGCTCGTCCTGCTCGGAGGAGATCTCGGTACCTCGCTGATCCTGATGGCGATCGTCGCCGGTCTGCTCTTCGTGGCGGGTGCGCCCCTTCGGGTGTTTGTGGCGTTGGGTGCGCCGGCGCTGGCGGTGATCGTGTTCATGACGTTGCAGCGAAGCGCGAGACTGTCGCGGCTGCAGTCCTTCCTTGACCCGTTCGCCGACTACGAGGGTTCCGGCTGGCAGGCAGCACACAGCCTGTTTGCTCTTGCCTCCGGGGGATGGTGGGGGGTCGGGCTCGGCGCGAGCCGTGAGAAGTGGGGCAACCTCCCGGAGGCACATACGGACTTCATCTTCGCCATCATCGGAGAAGAGCTCGGGCTGGTCGGGACCTTGACGGTCCTCCTGCTGTTCGGGGCTCTGATCGTGGGGGCGCTCCGAATCGCGCTGGCCACCGACGACCTCTTCGTCCGGTTCGCATCGGGCGGGATCGTTGTCTGGATCGGGGTCCAGATGATCATCAACATCGGTGGTGTCCTGAGCGTGCTGCCGATCACGGGAGTTCCCCTACCTCTTGTCTCGTACGGTGGCTCAGCGCTGCTGGCGACGATGTTCGCCATCGGCATGCTGCTGTCGTTCGCGCGGAACCTCCCAGGAGCACAGCAGGCGCTGCGTCAGCGCAGGGTCTCCAGATGGAGTCCGCGCCTGCCGTGGACGCGACGTCGGTGACTGTCGACGAACCGGCTGGCGCGAGCTCCCCGCCGCTGCGGGTACTCCTGGCTGGGGGTGGCACCGCAGGGCACGTCGAGCCCGCGCTGGCCCTCGCAGACGCGATCGTTCGGCGGCACCCGGACGCGGTGATCACCGCGCTGGGCACGGAGGCCGGGTTGGAGACCACCCTGGTGCCCGCTCGCGGATTCGGCGTGCGCCTGATCCCGAAAGTCACCATGCCGCGGGCCGAGCCTCGGCGATGGTTCAGAATCCCACGAGCAACGTGGGCGGCGGTGCGGGCGGCGGCACAAGTGATCGAAGACGACCGGCCTGACGTCGTCGTGGGGTTCGGTGGCTACGTCTCGCTGCCTGCCTACTTGGCTGCCCGTCGCGCCGGGGTGCCGTTCGTCGTCCACGAGGCGAACGCCAGACCGGGAGTCGCGAACCGGATCGGAGCCCGGTTCACCTCGTACGTGGCGGTGAGCGTGCCAACGACGGTCAGTGCTCTGCCGCACGCCACCCTCATCGGGATCCCGCTGCGGCGCAGCATCGCGGCGCTCGATCGCCCCGCTGTGAGGGAGAGAGCGCGCCGGGCCTTCGGCCTCGATGCCGACCGACCGACGCTCCTCGTCTTCGGCGGCTCGCAGGGCGCTCGGACGATCAACGCGGCCATGCAGGGCGCTGCCGGACACCTCCTGAGCGCGGGCATCCAGGTGTTGCACGCATCGGGACCACACAACACCGTGGTGATCGAGCGTCGTGACTCCGACCCGCCCTACGTCGTGGTGCCCTACCTCAAGCAGATGGACCTCGCCTATGCCGCGGCAGACCTGTTGTTGGGCCGCTCCGGCGCGATGACGTGCGCCGAGGTGGCCGCGGTAGCGCTCCCCGCGGTCTTTGTTCCCTACCCGCACAGCAACGGCGAGCAAGCAGTCAACGCGCAGCCACTCGTGGATGCCGGTGCTGGTGTGATGGTTCCCGACGAAGAGTTGACGGCCGCCGTGGTCGAGAACCTGGTGGGCGAGCTCGTGGTCGATAGCGAGCGCTTGGCCCAGATGCGAGCCGCTGCCGACGGCATGGGAGCGCGAGACGCCGACGAGCGGCTGGCCGACATGGTCCTGCGGGCTGCGGGGCGCTCATGACGTCGGAATCGACACCGCAGATGGCATCCCCCCTGGACGAGCTCGGGCGGGTGCATCTGATCGGCGTCGCTGGTGCCGGCATGTCAGCGCTGACCAGGATGCTGTGTTCGCGCGGCGTTGTCGTCACTGGCAGTGAGCTGCGCGACTCGCGGATCGTGGCGTCCCTGCGTGCAGTCGGTGCGGTCATCCACTTCGGGCAGACCCCGGACTCGTTGCCCGACACCGACACGGTGATTGTCTCCACAGCGATCCGCGAGACGAACGCCGAGCTGGTGGCCGCACGCGAGCGGGGGCTTCGGGTACTGCACCGGGCCGAAGCGCTGGCCTACTGCATGCGTGGATACCGATCGGTGGTGGTGGCCGGTACCCATGGAAAGACGACGACGACGTCCATGGCAGCAGTCGCGCTCCAACACTGCGGGGCCGACCCCTCGTTCTACATCGGCGCCCAGCTGAACGAGACCGGCACCAATGCTCACGCTGGAACGGGCACCGTGTTCGTCGCGGAGTCCGACGAAAGTGACGGGTCGTTCCTCGTGCTCGAGCCCCAGATTGCCGTCGTGACGAACGTCGAGGCCGATCACCTCGACTACTGGGGGGACGCCGCGTCTGTCGAGGCAGGGTTCTGTGAGTTCGTGTCACGCGTGCCGCAGGACGGCACGGTGATCGCCTGCGCAGACGACGCAGGGGCGGCGCGAGTGGCCGAGTACGCCAGGACTGAGGGGTGTCACGTCATCACGTACGGAACGCACGACGATGCCGACATCCGGATCACCGATGTCGAGCTCGACAGCAGTGGGGCGTGGTTCCAGCCGGTCGTGAAGGGGCGCCGTCTGCCGGACGTCTCACTGAAGATCGTGGGAATGCACAACGTGCTGAACGCGACGGCTGCCCTTGCTGTTGCGCTCGAAGTCGGGGTCGGGGTTCCTGACGCCGTTGAAGGACTGGCGCTCTACAGCGGAGCACGTCGGCGCTTCGAGTTCAAGGGCGAGGCTGACGGCGTGCGGGTCTACGACGACTACGCGCATCACCACACCGAGCTGCGGGCCACCCTGACCGCCGCTCGGCAGATCGCCGGGGGAGGCCGCATCATCGTTGCCTTTCAGCCGCTGAGATTCACCCGAACCGCCGAGTTCCATCGTGAGCTGGGCGAGGCCCTCGGACTGGCCGACGACGTCGTCGTCATGGAGGTCTACGGCTCGAACGAGGAGCCCATTCCCGGAGCGACGGGTGCGTTGGTTGCCGCCGGCGTGCCGCTCCCAGCCGAGCACGTGGCCTTCGAGCCGTCGTTCTCGGCGGTCCCTGGCTGGCTCGTGTCGCGGGCCCAGCCAGGAGACCTGGTTCTGACGCTCGGCGACGGCATTGTCACCACGTTGGGACCTGAGATCGTCGAGCTTCTCCGCCATCGAGGTGAGCTGTCGTGAGCGCGCTCGCCAGGCGCTGGGTGCGCAGCCCCTGGGCGTGGGCGGCGCTGGCCGTGCTTCTCACCGCCGGCCTGGTGGCCACGCTGCGTTTCGCCCCGATCTTCCGGGTCGAGCACGTCGATGTCGTCGGCAACAGCCAGGTCTCATCCGATGAGGTGATGTCGGCAGCGCAGGTCTCCGACACCGCCGCCCTTCTTGCCCTGCCGGTTGACGAGATCGAGTCACGCGTGGAGTCCTTGGACGCGGTCGCCTCGGCCCGTGTGATCCGCGACTGGCCGAATCGTGTACGGATCGTTGTGCGTGAGCGTCGACCGGTGGGCTACGTCAGGTCCACGAGTTCGGTTCTGATCGTTGGCTCCGACGGTTCGCTGTACCGGGAAGAGTCCAAGGCGCCACGCAATGTTCCCGAGATCGGCGCTGAAGGGACAACCTCGCTCGGCCTGGGTGATGACTATCTCGACGCTGCGACCGACACCCAACAAGCGATGTTCGATGTGGCGTCGGCGTTGCCCGGGAAGCTGCTGCATGCGGTGACCAAGGTGACAGCGACCGGGTCGCTCACAGTTCAGCTGACCTTCGCCAACGGTGTGGTCGTGGAGTGGGGATCGTCTGGTGCGGCGTCGCAGAAGGCGGCGGTGGTCGGGGCCCTGCGTGGTCGCGATGGCTGGGGTACGAGGTTCACCGTCGTCGACGTGAGTGCTCCTGAAGCACCGGCCTGGCGATGAGCGGTCGGCGAGTGCGTGCACGACACGATCAGTGATGCGACACGCCGCCTAGTTGACGATCCTGACGCACCTCCCGTACGTTGCTCGCGTCCCTGAAGTTGACATAACGTTAGATGTCTACTAAAGGGTGAGACTTGCCCCACTCGATGGGTGGGCGCTACGAGAGAGGCATCACAAGGACCATGGCAGCTCCGCAGAACTACCTCGCCGTCATCAAGGTCGTGGGTATCGGCGGTGGTGGTGTCAATGCCATCAACCGGATGATCGAAGTCGGGCTCAAAGGTGTGGAGTTCATCGCCATCAACACCGACGCGCAGGCCCTGCTGATGAGTGATGCCGACGTCAAGCTCGACATCGGACGAGAGCTCACCCGAGGCCTCGGTGCAGGCGCTGACCCCGAGGTGGGTCGTCGGGCCGCAGAAGACCACCGCAGCGAGATCGAAGAGGTCCTCAAGGGCGCTGACATGGTGTTCGTCACGGCCGGTGAAGGTGGTGGCACCGGCACCGGGGGAGCTCCGGTCGTGGCAGAGGTGGCTCGTGCCATCGGTGCCCTGACCATCGGTGTGGTCACCCGTCCCTTCGGCTTCGAAGGCAGGCGTCGTGCGGTGCAGGCAGACACCGGCATCGACGAGCTTCGCTCGGAGGTCGACACTCTCATCGTCATCCCGAACGACCGGCTGCTGTCGATCAGCGACCGGGCCGTCAGCGTGCTCGACGCGTTCAAGTCGGCCGACCACGTCCTGATGTCTGGAGTACAGGGAATCACCGACCTCATCACGACACCGGGTCTGATCAATCTCGACTTCGCCGACGTCAAGTCGGTCATGCAGGGCGCCGGCACCGCTCTGATGGGTATCGGCAACGCTCGCGGAGACGACCGTGCGATCGCAGCGGCCGAGACGGCCATCTCCAGCCCATTGCTCGAGGCATCGATCGACGGTGCTCGCGGCGTCTTGCTCTCGGTCTCCGGGGGCTCAGACCTCGGGTTGTTCGAGATCAATGAGGCAGCCCGGATGGTCGCCGAGTCTGCCCACCCCGAGGCCAACATCATCTTCGGGGCCGTCATCGACGATGCACTCGGCGACGAGGTGCGCGTCACGGTCATCGCTGCCGGCTTTGATGGCGGGCAGCCGGGCAAGGCCCACGTGGCAACGCGCCAGGTCGACGAGGTCCCGGTGTCGGACGCTCTTGGTCGGGCATCGGCGAACGACGGAGCGGCTGAGCAGGGTGCGGCCACCGAAGAGCCGGAGTCGACCGAAGGCAACGACCAGTACATCGAGCTGCCCGAGCGCAAGGCGCCGCGGACGATCGTCTTCGACGACTCCACGAGCGACGACCTGGATGTCCCCGACTTCTTGAAGTAGTCGTGGTCACCGACTCGCGACGTGGCGAGATCGCCGCGGGGCTCGAGGCGGCAAGGGTCCGCGTCGCCGAAGCTGAGCGAGCCGCTGGTCGTGCGGTCGGATCAGTTGAACTGGTGGTGGTCACCAAGACGTTCCCGGCCGACGAGGTGGCGGTGCTCGCGGACCTGGGCGTGACTCACGTCGGTGAGAACCGTGACCAGGAGGCAGCCCCCAAGGCGCAGGCGCTTCGGGGTCTGGGCTTGGTCTGGCACTTCATCGGCCAGCTGCAGACCAACAAAGTGCGTTCGGTGGTCGACTACGCCGACGTCGTCGAGTCGGTTGATCGGATCAAGCTCGTTCGGGCCCTCAGCCGGGCGGCCTCCGCAGTGCGTCCGGTCGGAGCCCCCTTGACCTGCCTGGTGCAGGTATGCCTGGACGACCAGCCCGGCCGAGGCGGTGCCGCCCCCGAGCAGGTGGCTGACATCGCCAGCGAGATCGTCGCCAGTCCGAACCTGGCTCTGGGCGGTCTGATGGCCGTTGCCCCCCTGCACGAAGACCCAAACCGGGCGTTCGGCCGGCTCGCCGAGCTGGCGCGGGCCACGGTGGCCGACCATCCGAGCGCCCGAACCGTGTCGGCGGGGATGAGCGGCGACCTCGAGGCCGCCGTGCGCCACGGCGCGACACAAGTGCGACTTGGTAGCGCGGTACTCGGGTACCGGCCCCCCGTCGGGTAGCGTTTGCCCGACGGCTCGAGCTCCTACAGGCGACCGCACCACCACAGACGAAAGGGTCAGGCGATGGCCGGCGCGATGCGCAAGATGGCGGTCTATCTCGGACTGGTCGAGAACGAGGACCAGTACGACGAGTACGACAGCTATGACCGTGACCACGAGGACCGAACCCGCCAGCTGCGTGCTGTTCGGGACGACGAGCCTGCTCCGAGCCGGCCCATGACCCCGTCGCCACGCGCGGCTGCTCCCGGGGCGTCCCCCTCCCGGATCACGACTCTGCACCCCCGCACCTACAACGACGCCAGGGCGATCGGCGAGCAGTTCCGCGACGGCACCCCTGTCATCATGAACCTGACCGAGATGGACGACGGCGACGCCAAGAGAATCGTCGACTTCTCCGCCGGTCTGGTCTTCGGGCTGCACGGGACCATCGAGCGAGTGACCCAGAAGGTCTTCCTGCTCTCACCCGCCAACGTGGTGGTGACCGCCGAAGAGAAGGAGCAGCTGGCTCAAGGCGGATTCTTCAACCAGAGCTAGTTGACCGTCTCTCGCCATGTCCATCGTCTTCGAGCTGGTCCTCCTTGTTCTGTGGCTCTTCCTGCTGACCCTGATCGCCCGCGTGGTGATCGACCTGCTGCAGATCTTCGCCCGTGACTTCCGACCAGGTGGTCTGGTTCTCGTGCTCTTCGAGGTGGTCTTCACGATCACCGATCCACCGCTGAAGGCGCTGCGTCGTTTCATCCCACCGGTACGTATCGGAGCGGTCGCCTTCGACCTCGCCATCCTCGTTCTCTTCATCGGGACCCAGGTGCTAATCGCCGTGGTGAGCGGGTTGGCCACCCGAACTGGATAACTCACCTGGCTGCCAGGCGCGGTGCGAAGTAGTGCCTGTGACGGGAGGGGCGCTAGTGTTCTGTGTGACCTGAACGTTTGAGGAGAACTAATGCCGCTGACTGCCGAAGACGTCCAGAACGTCCTCTTCCAGACATCGAAGAAGCGCAACGCTGGATATGACGAGGACGAGGTCGATGCTTTCCTCGACCAGGTGGCGGCAGAGCTCAGTCGGCTGACTGCCGAGAACGACTCGCTGCGTGCTCAGCTGGCCACCCGGCCGCCGGCCGGTGCCACGCCGGCTCCGGTTGCGGCAGCTCCGGTTGCGGCAGCGCCGGTTGTGGCAGCTCCGGTTGCACCGTCGTCGGGGGCCGAGCAGGCGGCGCGCGTCCTGGCGGCGGCCGAACGGACCGCCGACGACGTCGTGGCCTCGGCCCGATCGGAGGCCGACACCATGCTGGCCACCGCACGCAGCAAGGTGGAGAACGCCGAACGGGACGCTGCGGCCAAACACCAGGCCGCGATGGCCTCGCTGGTCGGCGAACGATCGGCGCTGGAAAAGCAGGTCGACGAGCTTCGATCCTTCGAACGTGAGTACCGGACCCGCTTGAAGTCCTACCTCGAACAGCAGCTTCGCGAACTCAGCGCCCGCAGCGAGGGGTCGGGTCCCTCGCCGTCGGCCGCACCCGCCTCACCGCCACCAAGGCCGGCCGCTAGCGCAGTGCCTCCGACTCCGGCCCAGCCAGCGCAAGCCCAGCCAGCGCAAGCCCAGCCAGCGCAGGCCCAGCCGGCCCAGGCCCAGCCGGCCCAGGCACCTCCGGCCCAGCCAGCGCAGGCCCAGCCGGCACAAGCACCTCCGGCCCAGCCGCGTCAGGCTCCCGCTCCTCAGCAGGCGCCACCTCAGCAGGCGCCAGCACGTCCGGCTCAGGCATCCCCACCGAGCTCGCCCCCGAGCTCGCCTCCGAGCTCGCCCCCGCGTCCCTAGGGCAGCTTCTCGTCAACAGACCGCGACCCCGGCCGATCGGCCGGGGTCGCGGTCTGTTGATCTGTAGGCGGTGCGCCGACGGTCAGATGCGACGACGGAAGGGGTCACGCGGGGGTGGCGCCGGCATCGAGATCCGGGCACCGTCGATGGGGATCCCGGTCAGTCCGAGCACCTTGGTGAGCACCGAAAGCGTGGTTTCGCCGCTGGCGATCCCGTTCTCGGTCACCATGGCTCGGTAGATTGTCACGTAGTGCTTCACGGGTGTGTCGTAGGTCCAGTCGACCGAACCGAGGTGAACCGACTCACCGGGACCCTGCTCAGGGCTTAGCCACGGGCGGTCCCACACCTGAATTCCCGTCGGGCTGACGCAGAATATGCCGCCCATGGTGATGTCGTGCTGCTTGGCGGTCTCGATCAGCTGGCGGCTCTCACGCTCGGCCAGGACGAGTGCGGGACGAACGTTGCTGGCGAGCGCAGGGACAGCTACGGCGTTGGCCTTCAACCGGACCTGCGGAATTGTGCTGGGGGTCGAGGCGGCGATTGGTTGCACCATGGCATCCTCCGTGTGCGGCCGTCCGCGGTGCCGCGGGTGCGACATCCGTTGATTGGGTATCGGCTCGTTGCCCCCCAGGGTTGGTTACTCCATTCGGGTGATTTGCGTAACGCCGCCCCGACGGACGATCAAGACGCACCAGTTTCGACCGAGTCGCCTGGGTCTCACGCCCGAGCAAGGGTGAAGACCAGACCCGAGTCGTCATGGAAGGGTGCGGGCGACGTCTGGTCGGCGTCGAGCCCTTCGGTGAACGTCGTGGCGAGCACCTCGGCCGCGATCACGTCGCTGTGCTCGACGATGGCCTCTCTGAGCTCGTCGAGGGCCGACCAGTGCACCTCGATGCGATCGGAGACGTCGAACCCGGAGGTCTTCCTGGCCTCCTGCACCTGGCGGACGACATCGCGCGCCAGTCCCAGGCGGCGCAAGTGAGGGGTCAAGGTCAGATCAAGGGCGATGCTCTCGCCGGCGTCGTGGTGCACCGCCCATCCCTCCCTCGGGGTTTCCGTCAGCACCACCTCGTCGGGTTCGATGATCACCGGGTCGCCGTCGACGACTACCTCCGCCCGTCCGGTCAGGGACAGGGCCGCCTGCAGTGCGTGTGGATCAGCTGAGGCAACGGCTGCCGCGACGGCCGGCGTCTGTTTGCCAAACCGTTTGCCGAGTGCCCGGTAGTTGGCCTTGGCCGTCACTGAGACCAGCTCGTCCTCGGCAGCGCCGAGAGGCTCGATCTGGAGCACATTCAGCTCGGCCGACAGCTCGGCGGCAAGCGTGGGATCGACGCGATCCCAGTTAGGTGCCGACACCAGCGCGCGTCCGAGCGGTTGGCGGGTCTTGACCCCGGATGTCGCGCGCGCCGCACGCCCGAGCTCGACCAGGCGCTTGACCTGACTCATCTGGTCGGTGAGCGCAGCGTCGACCTGGGTCTGGTCGTAGGTCGGCCAGTCCGCCAGGTGGACAGAGTCGGGGGCACCCTCGGCAGTCGGTCGGACGAGGTCCTGCCACACCCGTTCGGTGATGAACGGAGTCAGGGGAGCCATGACCAGCGTGAGGGCGGTCAGGGCCTCGTGCAGTGTCGTGAGCGCGGAGTCGTCCCCGTCCCAGAAACGGCGCCGTGAACGTCGCACGTACCAGTTGGACAGCTCGTCGACGAAGGTGGAGATCTGCGCTCCCGCGCCGGCCGCGTCGTATCCGTCCAACGCGTCGTCGACCGACCTGATCAGTTGGTGGGTTCGCGAGCTGAGCCAGCGGTCCATGGCCGGACGGTCCGCGACGGCGAGAGGTGTTGGCGACGGAGTCCAGCCGGCTAGACGTGCGTACAGCGCCTGGAAGGACACCGTGTTCCAGTAGGTGAGCAGTGTCTTGCGGACGACCTCTTGGATGGACTCGTGGCTGACCCGCCGGGCCGACCACGGCGAGCCGCTGGCCAGCATGAACCAGCGGACGGCGTCGGCACCGTGCTGCTCCATCAGGGGCATGGGGGCGAGCACGTTGCCCAGGTGCTTGCTCATCTTGCGACCGTCCTTGTCGAGGATGTGACCGAGGCACAGGACGGTTCGGTAGGACGACTGGTCGAAGACGAGAGTTCCCACCGTCATCAGGGTGTAGAACCACCCACGGGTCTGGTCGATTGCCTCGCAGATGTAGTCGGCCGGGTACTGGGCCCGAAAGTCTTCCTCGGTCTGGATGTGGGGGTAGCCCCACTGTGCGAAGGGCATGCAGCCGGAGTCGAACCAGCCGTCGATCACCTCGGGCACCCGATGTGCGGTTTCGCCGCAGTCGGGGCAGGGCAGCGAGACCTCGTCGACGAATGGCCGGTGGGGATCCATGTCGTGCACCGGCTCACCGGCAAGCTCGGCGAGCTCGGCTCGTGATCCGACCACGGTCAGGTGGTCAGACGGGCAGCGCCAGATCGGAAGTGGAGTACCCCAGTACCGGCTGCGGGAAAGCGCCCAGTCGATGTTGTTCTCGAGCCAGTCACCGTAGCGGCCGTGCTTGATCGACTCAGGGTGCCACGTGGTCGCCTCGTTCTGCGCGATCAGCTGGTCCTTGATCGCGGTCGTTCGGATGTACCAGGAGGGCTGTGCGTAGTACATGAGCGGCGTGTGGCACCGCCAGCAGTGCGGATAGGTGTGCTCGTACGGCAGGTGGGCGAAGAGCAGACCGCGATCGTCCAGGTCGGCGACCAACGACTCGTCCGCCTTCTTGAAGAAGACGCCGCCGACCAGTCCGACGTCGGGCCCGAAATGGCCGTTGGCCAGCACCGGGTTGACGACCGGGAGACCGTTTGCCCTTCCGACCGCGAGGTCGTCGGGTCCGAACGCCGGCGCCAGGTGCACCAAGCCTGTTCCATCGGTGACGGTGACGTAGTCAGCGGGCAGGACCGTGTGAATCGGACCGTCGTCAGGGATCGGCGTCAGGTCGAACGGGGCCTGGTAGCTGGTTCCGACCAGATCGGCCCCAGAGAGCCGGCTCACCACGGTCGCGGCATCGCCCAGCGCGGAGGCAAGCAGGGGTTCGGCGACGACGAGCAGCTCGCCGTCCGAGGTTCGGGCGAGCACGTAGTCGACGTCCGGGTGAACAGCCACCGCAGTGTTGGACACCAGGGTCCAGGGCGTCGTGGTCCACACCAGCAGGGAGGCGTCCCGGTCGGCCAGAGGTCCACCCGTCACCGGCAGACGCACGTAGACCGACGGGTCGACCACTGTCTCGTACCCCTGCGCGAGCTCGTGGTCGGAGAGCCCGGTCCCGCAGCGTGGGCAGTAGGGCGCGACCCGGTGGTCCTGAACCAGCAGGCCCTTCCCGTGGATCTGCTTGAGTGCCCACCAAAGACTGTCGACATAGCCCGGGTCCATCGTCCAGTAGGCCCGGTCGGTGTCGACCCAGTAACCCATCCGTTCGGTCATCTGCTCGAACTCGTCGACGTGGCGTAGCACCGACTCGCGGCACTTGGCGTTGAACTCGGCCACGCCGAACGTCTCGATGTCCTGCTTGCCCGAGAAGCCGAGTTCCTTCTCGACGGCGATCTCAACGGGGAGACCGTGGCAGTCCCAGCCCGCCTTGCGCGGCACCTGGAAGCCCTTCATCGTGCGATACCGGGGGAAGACGTCCTTGAAGACGCGAGCTTCGATGTGGTGTGTGCCGGGGGTGCCGTTCGCGGTCGGAGGACCCTCGTAGAACACCCAGAGTGGAGCGTCGGCCCGTTGCTCGAGGCTCCGGTGGAAGGTGTCCTGCTCCTGCCACAGCGCGAGCACGTCGTGCTCGAGCGCTGGCAGGTCGACCTGCGGTGGGACCTCGCGGTACATCTGACCTCCGTCGGGCTGGCGCGTCCGATCAGAGGGACGAGGCTGCTCACGCTAACCCCGCGGTACCACCCTCTTTGGCGGGCGTCCGGAGAACGCCTACCCGCTCACGGTCGCTGCAGCCGGGTCTACCTGGCACACCGGGTGTGGTGAGCCGCTCTTCCGGCAGCTCGGGGGTGATGTTCGCCACGCCGGCCCTCCGGGCTCCCACCATCCCCGGATCGCTTGTGGGCCTGTTCAGCGCGGGTACTCGTCCCGTCGACGCCGTGCAGTCGCCGGAAGTCTAACCGCTCCTTCCTTGGGTATTCGGAGGTGAGGGCGGCGTGGCGGTTTGGACCTGCTGCGTCCCAGCGCCTATTCTCTCGCGGACTCCCCGCGCAGTCGGTCTCTAGGAGGTCCGCATGGCGCAGCGCCCCAAGAGTGGGGGAACGACCCGGTCTCGGGCTGCTTCGGCACGCTCCGGATCGGCGAAGAAGGCGGCGGTGAAGAAGGCGCCGGCCAAGAAGGCTGCGGTGAAGAAGACAGCGAAAGCGCCGGCCAAGAAGGCGCCCGCCAAGAAGGCGCCCGCCAAGAAAGCTGCGGTGAAGAAGACAGCGAAAGCGCCGGCCAAGAAAGCTCCCGCCAAGAAAGCTGCGGTGAAGAAGTCCGCGGCGAAGGCGCCGGCCAAGAAGAGCGCACCGAAGGCGCCCGTCAAGAAGGCTGCGACCAGGGCGCCGGCCAAGAAAGCTCCCGCCAAGAAAGCTCCCGCCAAGAAAGCTGCGGTGAAGAAGTCCGCGGCGAAGGCGCCGGCCAAGAAGAGCGCACCGAAGGCGCCCGTCGAGAAAGCCCTGGCCCCCGCGCAGCCGACCGCCGCGCCGGCGCGGCCGCCCGTCCCGTTGAAGAAGGCCGCGACCCGGCCCAAGAAGTCGGCTCGGGGTCGCAAACCGCTCACTCCGGTCGAGCGCAAAGAGATGCGTGGCGTGCTGAGGGCCGAGCGCACGCGGCTGAAGGCCGAGATCTCCGCAGCCGTGGACGACCTCAACGAGCTGCTCCGCGACTCCGGAGACGGTTCGGGCGACGACCAGGCGGATGCCGGAAGCAAGACGTTCGAGCGTGAGCACGAGATGTCCGTCGCTAACAACTCACGAGATCTGCTCGAGCAGGTCGAGCACGCTCTCAAGCGGATCTCGGACGGCACCTACGGCACCTGCGAGAGCTGCGGGTTGCCGATCGGGAAGATGCGGCTCGAAGCCTTCCCACGCGCCACCCTGTGCGTCGACTGCAAGCAGCGAGAGGAACGACGCTGAGCGAAGAGCCGGCTGTCACGGCGCCCAAGCGCCCGCTCTGGATCACCTTGGGAGTCGCTTCCGGCGTGCTGGTGCTCGACCAAGCGTCCAAATGGTGGGTTCAGCAGGTCATGCCTGGCCGTGAGCCGATCGAGATCGTCGGGGACTGGCTGCAGGTGACGTACACACTCAACCCGGGTGCGGCCTTCAGCATGGGAGGGAGCCTGACTGTCGCCCTTACCGCCATCGCCATCACCGTGGCGATAGTGATCATCAGAATGGCTTCACGGCTTGGATCGACGGCATGGGCGGTGGCCCTGGGAGGCATTCTGGGGGGAGCGCTGGGCAATCTCTCTGACCGGCTCTTCCGCAGCCCGGGACCTTTTCGCGGT
The DNA here is from genome assembly GCA_024644345.1 of Actinomycetes bacterium. Classification (GTDB taxonomy): domain Bacteria; phylum Actinomycetota; class Actinomycetes; order JAHEKZ01; family JAHEKZ01; genus JAHEKZ01. Next base: position 58,572 of record JAHELE010000004.1, read on the forward strand.
CACGTGGTCGACTGGATCTCGGTACCCAACTGGCCGGTGTTCAACATCGCCGACAGCGCGATCTTCTGCTCAGCCATCTTGATGGTGTGGCTGTCATTTCGTGGAGTCGGTCTCGACGGCTCTCGTCCGGGAAGGACCGGCTAGCCTCACCGGGTGTCAGAACATCGCAGGGTGGCCGTGCCGGAAGGGCTCGACGGTGAGCGGGTCGACTCCGCTCTCGCCCGGCTCTTCGGGCTCTCGCGAACGAAGGCGGCGGACCTGATCGGGGCGGGAGCAGTCCTGATCGATGGTGTTCCCCCTCTCAAGAGTGAGCGGGTGCAGGCTGGCGTCATAGTGGAGGTTGAGCTGCCCGCGGCGGCGTCGCCTGTCGCTGTCGACACCGAACCAGTGCCCGGACTCACGGTCGTGCATGACGACGACGACATCGTGGTGGTGGACAAACCCGTCGGTGTTGCCGCCCACCCGAGCCCGGGCTGGAGTGGACCGACTGTCGTGGGTGGACTGGCCGCCGCCGGCTATCGCGTCGCCACCAGCGGTGCGGCCGAGCGGCAGGGAGTGGTGCATCGCCTCGATGTCGGGACCAGCGGGGTGATGGTGGTCGCGAAGTCGGAGCGCGCCTATACCGTTCTGAAGTCCGCGTTCAAGGAACGGACCGTCGAGAAGATCTACCACGCCGTCGTTCAAGGGCATCCAGACCCGAGCAGAGGCACGGTAGATGCACCGATCGGGCGGCACCCGAAGGATGACTGGCGCTGGGCTGTCACGGCCGGTGGCAAGGAGAGCGTGACCCACTACGAGACTCTGGAGGCCTTCCGGGCGGCCAGCCTGCTGATCATCCACCTGGAGACGGGGCGTACGCACCAGATTCGGGTGCATATGAGCGCGATCCGTCATCCATGCGTGGGCGACCTGACCTATGGGGCGGACCCGACGCTCTCGGCTCGCCTTGGTCTGACGCGACAGTGGCTCCATGCGCGAGAGCTGGCCTTCGCCCATCCGTCCTCCGGTGAGCAGGTGCGATTCACGTCCCCCTATCCGGCTGATCTTGAGCACGCGCTCGTGGTGCTGCGCGAGGAGTAGGCGGAGGTCCACTCGACGGCCTGGTAGGAGCCGGTATCGACCCGTAGGCAACGGGCACCTCGGTCTGATCCGGAGCGTCGGTTCGGGGATCTGCTCCGGCTGCGACTACAGTCGTCAGGGCCGCCTTCCCCCGGCACTGTGACACTCCTGCTCGACCCAGACCCTTCGGGGACTCCTCCGATCCACCCCAGGGAGGCCGGCGCCGGTATGGCCGACTCGTTCGTGCACCTGCACGTGCACACCGAGTACTCCATGCTCGATGGTGCTGCCCGCGTGGGTGAGTTGCTCGATGCCGCGGTTGAGCAGCAGATGCCCGCCATCGCGATCACCGATCACGGCAATGTCTTCGGGGCGCATGACTTCTACCGACAGGCAAGAGACCGCGGGATCAAACCGATCGTGGGTATCGAGGCCTACCTGACGCCCGGCACCGACCGGCGCGACCGGTCGCGAGTCCGGTGGGGCAGTGGTGGCCAAGACGACGTCTCGGGTGCCGGCGCGTACACCCACATGACGTTGCTAGCCCAGTCGACCGCGGGAATGCACAACCTGTTCCGTCTCTCCAGTCTGGCGAGCATCGAAGGGTTCTACTTCAAACCGCGCATGGACCGTGAGCTGCTCCAGACCTACGCCGACGGCATCATCGCGACGACGGGCTGCCCCTCCGGTGAGGTCCAGACCTTGCTGCGACTCGGCAAGTTCGACGCCGCGGTGCAGGCGGCGTCCGACTACCGCGACATCTTCGGGGCGGACAACTACTTCTGTGAGCTGATGGACCACGGTCTCGACATCGAGCGTCGAGCTCGGGATGACCTCCTGCGACTGGCAAAGACACTCGACCTGCCACTGGTGGCGAGCAACGACCTGCACTACACCCATGCGGCGGACGCGGTGTCGCATGCCGCGTTGCTGTGTGTGCAGTCCGGCTCGACGCTGGCCGACCCCACACGCTTCAAGTTCGATGCCGATGACTTCTACCTGAAGACCGCAGCCGAGATGCGCGACGTGTGGCGCGACTTCCCTGAGGCGTGCGACAACACCCTGCTGATCGCCGAGCGGTGTGAGGTGGCGTTCAACGAGGACGCCAACCTGATGCCGAGATACGACGTGCCGGAGGGTGAGACCGAGGCCTCATGGTTCGTCAAGGAGGTAGAGCGGGGGCTGCACCATCGGTATCCGACGGGCATCTCCGACCAGGTGCGCAAGCAGGCCGAGTACGAGGTGGGTGTCATCTGCCAGATGGGCTTTCCTGGTTACTTCCTCGTGGTCGCGGACTTCATCGGATGGGCCAAGGAGCAGGGGATCAGGGTCGGCCCAGGCCGGGGTTCAGCCGCGGGCGCCATCGTGGCGTACGCCCTCGGCATCACCGATCTCGATCCGCTCGTCCACGGGCTGCTCTTCGAGCGGTTCCTCAACCCCGAGCGGGTCTCCATGCCCGACATCGACATCGACTTCGACGAGCGTCGCCGGGGCGATGTCATCCGCTACGTCACTGACCGATATGGCGATGACCGGGTGGCCCAGATCGTCACCTACGGCACGATCAAGGCCAAGCAGGCGATCAAGGACTCCTCGCGGGTTCTTGGCTACCCCTACGCGCTCGGTGATCGCGTTACCAAGGTGATGCCCCCGTCCGTGATGGGCAAGGACATCTCGCTGGGCGGCATCTTCGACAGCAAGGACAAGCGGTACGGCGAAGCCGGCGAGTTCCGGGCTCTGTATGAGTCGGACGCCGACGTCAAACGTGTGGTCGACACAGCACGCGGGCTCGAGAACCTCAAGCGCCAGTGGGGGGTTCACGCAGCAGGCGTGATCATGTCGAGCGAACGCCTGATCGACCACATCCCCATCATGAAGCGCGAGCAGGACGGCGCCATCATCACGCAGTTCGACTACCCGACCTGCGAGAAGCTCGGGCTGCTGAAGATGGACTTCCTGGGGCTGCGCAACCTCACCGTTCTCGAGGACGCCCTTGCCAACATCGAGGCCAACCGAGGCGAGACCGTCGTCCTGGAAACCCTCGCGCTCGATGACAAGGCCACGTACGAGCTGCTCGCCAGCGGAGACACGCTGGGCGTCTTCCAGCTCGACGGCGGCCCGATGCGGGCACTGCTCCGGTCCATGGTTCCCGACAGCTTCGAGGACATCTCGGCGGTGCTGGCGCTGTACCGCCCAGGCCCCATGGGAGCCAACGCGCACAACGACTACGCCGACCGTAAGAACAACCGCAAGCCGGTCACGCCGATCCACCCCGAGCTCGCTGACCCATTGGCCGACATCCTCGGCGACACCTACGGGGTGATCGTCTACCAGGAGCAGGTCATGGCGATCGCCCAGCAGCTCGCCGGATACACGCTCGGACAGGCCGACCTGCTGAGGCGGGCCATGGGCAAGAAGAAGAAGGAGGTACTCGACAAGGAGTTCGTCCCCTTCTCGGATGGAATGCGTGAACGCGGGTACTCAGACAAGGCCATCGCGACGTTGTGGGAGATCCTGGTCCCCTTCGCCGACTACGCCTTCAACAAGGCTCACACCGCTGGGTACGGACTGGTCTCGTACTGGACCGCCTACCTCAAGGCGAACTTCCCTGCCGAGTACATGGCGGCCCTGCTGACGTCGGTTCGCGACGACAAGGACAAGTCGGCGCTGTACCTCCACGAGTGTCGTCGGATGGGAATCAAGGTTCTTCCGCCCGACGTCAACGACTCCGATGCCAACTACACCCCACGGGGGACTGACATCCGCTTCGGGCTTGCTGCGATCCGGAACGTAGGCCTGAACGTTGTGTCGTCGGTGGTCGAGGCACGTCGGGCCAAGGGGCGTTTCAGCGACTTCGCTGACTTCCTGGCCAAGGTCGACCAGGTGGTCTGCAACAAGCGAGTGATTGAGTCGTTGGTGAAGGCCGGTGCATTCGACTCACTCGGACATACCCGACGGGGGCTGATCACGGTGCACGTCGAGGCCGTTGACATGGTCCTTGAGACCAAGCGGGCGGAGGCGATCGGGCAGTTCGACCTGTTCGGCTCCTCTGAGGACACCGAGACAGCTGCCTTCACCTCCGAGCTCACGATCCCGGTCGGCGAGTGGGACAAGGCCGTCCTGCTCAGCAACGAGCGGGACATGCTGGGTCTCTATGTGTCTGACCATCCGCTCTTCGGTGTCGAGCATGTGCTGGCCGCGAACTCCGACTGTTCAGTTGCCGAGCTGATGGCCGACAGCGAGCGGCCCGACGGGTCGACGGTGACGGTGGGTGGGCTGATCACCGGGCTACAACGCAAGGTGACCAAGCAGGGCAACGCATGGGCAATCGCCACTCTGGAAGACCTCGAGGGCGCGATCGAGGCGATGTTCTTTCCGGCCACGTACAACCTGGTGGCCCCTCATCTGCACGAGGATCGGATCGTGCTGGTGCGTGGTCGCGTCGACCGACGCGACGACGTCCCCAAACTGATCGCGATGGAACTCAGCCTGCCTGACCTGGACGCCGAGGAGTCGAGGGGTCCGGTCGTGATCTCGCTGCCAGTGGCTCGCTGTGTCCCTCCGGTGGTCGACCGGCTGAAGGAGGTTCTCAGCGCGCACCCGGGGACGGTGGAGGTGCATCTCCAGCTCCAGAGCGGTGGCCGAACGACTGTGATGCGGCTCGACGACCGGCTGCGGGTGCGGCCGTCACCGGCCCTCTTCGGAGACGTGAAGGCGCTGCTGGGCCAGACCAGCGTCGCCTGAGTGTCGACCGACCGCCCCCGGCACGCCATCCACGATCGGCGGTCGTGGCAGGTCCCATGGCCGGATAGCCTGGTGCGATGAGTGAGACGGGGGGGTTCGACCCGATCGGGCCGACGGAGTCGACCGGGCCGGCTGAACCCGCCGAGCCTGTCGTGCCTGCTCGGAAGAGCCGACGACTGTGGGTGCTGGCGGTCGTGGGAGTGGCCGTCATCGCCTCAGCCGGCGCTGGGTTCGCAGCTGGTACTGCCGTCGGAGGCGGCGGAACCCAACCAGAGGATGTATTGCCCGACACCGTCGTGGCCTATGTCGACCTCGACCTCGACCCCCCGGCGCAGCAGAAGCTCAACCTCGTACGGCTCCTCGGGCAGTTCGGGGGAGTCAAGCGTGAGTACGGCAGCGAACCAGACCTTCGATCCGTCGCCGTCGACTGGCTGCTCAACGGGTCGGCCCTCGAGGATGCGGACGTGTCGGCCTGGGTGGGTGATCGCGTCGGGCTCGGCGTCAGCTGGGACCCCGAAGCCCAAGAGCTGACGCCGGTCGCAGCACTCCAGGTGACCGACGAGCGCGAGGCGGTGTCCGAGCTCAAGCGTGTGGTCGAGCCCCAGCAGGTCGCGGTGGTCGACGGGTACGTCGTCGTCACCGGAGACCTGTTCGCCGAGTTCGATGCCCTGGATGCGCTTGATGGGGTCGTGGGGTCCGACCTCCCCGGTTCGCAGTCAGCGGCGGACGTCGTGGCTGCGGGTCAGTCGGCCCCGCTGTCGGCGTCCCCGGCATTCACAGCCCTGTTTGACCGGCTCGATGACGGGTTGGTGACGATGTACGTCGACGGTGACCGCATCGCGGCGGCCGGGGAACAACTGGCCGACACCCTCGGATTGGGAGGACCGGGCCTTTCCGACGCGTTGGACCGGTTGAGCACGTCGGGCCAGGCCGGGGCGGTGATTCGCGCCGAGCCAAACGCTCTGGAGCTGCTCGCGTGGACGAGTGCCGCGCCGCCGGGTGGCGATGAACCAGCGCGACTGACAAGCGGTCTCCCCACCTCGACCTTGATGGCCGCCGAGACGACGGGCGGGTCCGCGTTGGTCGCTGATCGCTGGTCGCAGCTCCGTGGCGAGATCGGCGCGAAGACGTTCGACAAGGCCGTTGCCGATGTCGAGCAGCAGTACTCCCTGACGCTGCCGGCCGACCTTGTGACGATGGCAGGTGACGACGCGGTACTGGCGGTGGACGGGGAGGGGTTGCTCACGGGGGTGCCTGGAGTCGGTCTGCGCTCGCTGACCGATCCAGCTGCCGGCGCCGACGTTGCCACCCGGCTCGAAGCCGGATTGGCTGACCTGACCGGAGGCTTCGGGATCACCGCCGAGGGCACCGGCGACGGCTTCCTGGTCGCCACCACCGATACGTATGCCGAGCGTCTTGCGGCCGGTGACGGCGGCCTGGGCGCAGATCCACAGTTCCAGGCGGCTCTGCCGGATGCCGAAACAGCGACCACCTTGATCTGGGTGAACTTTGCGCCGGTCAAGGGCTTTGCCGCACTGGCTGCGCCCGAGTCGGCCGAACTGATCGCCCCCCTTCAGGCATTCGGATTCACCATCAGCCCAGATGGCGGAGGGTCGACGATCCGGGCCCGATTGGTGTTCGACCAGGCGGATGCCGCGTGACGGCTCAGCGGTCCGGCCTGGCGGTCTTTGCCCAGACAGCACTCATCGCGCTGGCCCTGGGAGTCCTGATGGGTCTGGTGTGGTGGTGGGTGGTACCGACCGAGCAGTGGACGGTCGTCGAGGGAGGGCTGCTCCCGGCGGATCTGGGGTACTCGGCGTGGTTCTCATCAGACGGTTGGTTCCTGGTGTTGGGAGCGATCGCAGGTGCCGTTCTCGCCGGCGCAAGTTGGCGGCGCGGCCGCTCCCGTCCCCTCGTCCTCACGGTCGGCATCATCGTGGGTGCCGGCCTGGTGTCGGTGGTGGCATGGTCTCTCGGTGGGGCCCTTGGAGCTCCGGATCCGAAGGCCGCGGCTGAGACTGCATCGGTGGGGACCCTCGTCGACGGGTCACTGGGCATCCGCGCGATCGGCGTTCTCTTCGCGCCGGCTCTGGCGGCGCTCACCGTGCAGGCCCTGCTGTTGTCCGGTACCAAGCTGTTTGACGAACCCTCGCCCGTCGCCGACAGCAGTTGGGTACCTCAGCAGTCCTGGTGAGCCCGTCCTTCCTAGACTGCTCCCATGATCTCCCGCATCGACCTCACGGGTGCCGCACGTGCCTCTGTGGATCCCCGTGATGTGCTCCCGCGCGCCGAACTGAGTGTTGAGGCTGCGGTCGAGCAGGTACGCCCCCTCTGTGATGACGTGCGTCGGCGTGGCTCGGTGGCAGTCCGAGAGATCACGGCACGTTTCGACGGAGTCGAGCTCGAGTCGGCTCGGGTTCCCTCTCACGCGATCGCGGACGCCGTCGCAGCGCTTGATCCGCTGCTGCGGGAGGCACTTGAAGAGGCGATAGCCCGCACCCGCCGGGTGCACCGGGCACAGTCACGTGCGGACGTGACCGTCGAGGTCGTTCCGGGGGGTCGCGTCACCGAGACCTGGGTGCCGGTGCGACGAGTCGGCCTGTACGTGCCGGGTGGTCTCGTCGCCTACCCGAGCAGCGTGGTCATGAATGTCGTTCCGGCCCAGATTGCCGGAGTCGAGTCCCTTGCCATTGCGTCGCCCCCGCAGAGCGGAAACCATGGCCTGCCGAACGCCGCAGTCCTCGCCGCGTGTGGACTCCTCGGTATCGACGAGGTGTACGCCGTCGGCGGTGCGCAGGCCGTTGCGATGTTCGCCTACGGAACCGACGACTGCCCCCGGGTTGACCTCGTGACCGGCCCCGGCAACATCTTCGTCGCCGCGGCCAAGCGCCTGCTCAAGGGCGTTGTCGGCATCGACTCGGAGGCCGGACCGACCGAGATCGGGATCTTGGCCGACCGGTCCGCCGACCCCGGGTATCTGGCGGCCGACCTGATCGCCCAGGCCGAGCACGACGCAAATGCCTCCTGCCTGCTGGTCACCGACTCAGCCGACCTTCTGGTCGCCGTTGATGCAGAGGTGGCCCAGCAGCTCACGACGACGCGGCACCGCGAACGAGTCGAGACGGCGCTGTCGAAGCAGAGCGCCTACGTTCTTGTCGACGACCTCGACCAGGGATTGGAGGTCGTCGACGAATGGGCAGCTGAGCATCTCGAGATCGTGACGGCCGACGCGCCCGAGCGCGCCTCTCGGGTGCGCAATGCCGGCGCGATCTTCGTCGGCCCCTACTCGCCGGTGTCTCTCGGCGACTACCTGGCCGGTTCTAACCACGTTCTGCCGACGGGGGGAACGGCACGTCACAGTGGTGGGCTCTCGGTGCAGTCGTTCCTGCGGGGGATGCACATCATCGAGTACGACCGAGACGCACTGGCCGGGTCGGCCCGCTACATCGATGCGCTCGGCGGCGCCGAAGACCTCCAGGCTCATGTCGCAGCGGTCCGCGTCCGCATCCCGCGAGACACCTGATGGGACTCGACGACTTGCCGCTGCGGCCCGACCTGCGCGGCCAGACACCGTATGGCGCTCCACAGCTCGATGTGGACGTCAGGTTGAACACCAACGAGAACCCCTTCTCACCCAGCGCCGCCGTTGTCGCCTCGATCACCGAGCACGTCGCTCAGGTGGCCGGCGGCCTCAACAGATACCCCGATCGCGACGCCGTCGCCCTACGGGGCGCTCTTGCCGGCTACGTGTCGGAGCGGACGGGCATCGAGGTGACATCCAACGAGGTCTGGCCCGCGAACGGCAGCAACGAGGTGTTGCAGCAGCTTCTGCAGGCATTCGGCGGGCCGGGGCGATCTGCGGTGGGGTTCGAACCGACCTACTCCATGCACCGGCTGATCTGCCGCGGAACCGGGACGGACTACCTTGCCCACTCTCGAACCGACACCTTCGACGTGACACCCGCGGTCGTCCAGCGTGCGATCGGTGAAAGCAACCCGGATATCGTCTTCCTCTGCACGCCCAACAACCCGACGGGTACCGCGATCGGCCTCGATGTGATCGCCGAGCTGTACGACGCCACCTCGGGGGTCGTGATCATCGACGAGGCGTATGCCGAGTTCAGCTCGAGTCCGAGCGCGGTCACGCTGCTCCCAGGCCGTGAGCGGCTCGTCGTGGTGCGCACGCTGAGCAAGGCCCTGGAACTGGCTGGAGCACGCATCGGCTACGCAGTCGCGAACCCGTCCGTCGTCGACGCCCTTCAACTCGTTCGCCTGCCCTACCATCTGTCCGCCGTCACGCAGGCGGTTGGCCTGGCGGCATTGGAGCACACAGCAGAGCTCCTCCACCGGGTCGAGGAACTGACGGTGCAGCGGGACCGGATCGCTCGTTCCCTCGAGGAACTCGGCTACGACGTCCATGCGTCCGAGGCAAACTTTGTGTTCTTCGGGGCGATCGGAGATCAACGCCTGATGTGGAATGAGCTGGTCGAGGCCAGCGTCTTGGTCAGGGACGTTGGCGTCCCTGGTCATCTGCGGGTCACCGCAGGAACCCCGGACGAGACCGACGCCTTCCTCGAGGCGATCGCCGCCATCACGAAGGAGCCTTCTCTATGACGACCGAAACGTCGGCCGGTGCCCGAAAGGCACGCGTGGAGCGTGTGACAAAGGAATCGTCGGTTGTAGTCGAGCTCGACGTCGACGGCAGTGGTGTGGTCGAGGTCGACACGGGCGTTCCGTTCTTCGACCACATGCTGGCTCAGCTGGGAAAGCACGGCCTGATCGACCTCGTGGTGCGTACGACGGGGGACATCGAGGTGGACGCACACCACACCGTCGAGGACACGTCTCTGGCCGTCGGCCAGGCGCTGCGGGAAGCCCTCGGCGACAAAGCGGGGGTGCGGCGTTTCGGATACGCGATCGTTCCGCTCGACGAGACCAGGGTGCTGGCATCGGTCGACCTGTCGGGTCGTCCGTACCTGGTGCACTCCGAGCCTGAGCTGGTCGAGCTGATCGGCAGCTACGACACAACTCTCACCCGGCACATCTGGGAGTCGATCGTCGCTGAGGCCCGGGTCACCCTGCACGTAGAGGTGCAGACCGGCCGCAACGCGCACCACGTCGTCGAGGCGCAGTTCAAGGCCGTGGCGCGAGCCCTCCGTGATGCAGTGGCGTTCGACGCCCGCGTTACCGGGATTCCCTCCACCAAGGGGACGTTGGGCGCGTGACCAGCAGCGTGGTCCCGGTCCTCCTGCTTGGAGTCGCTGGGTTCTGCTTCGGGGGCGCCTATGCCCTGTTCAATCAGAAGAAGCCGTGGTGGTCGATCGCCCTGGTGGCTCTCTTCGGGTTGTTGTCCCTCGCAGCAGCCTGGCTGTACCTGTGAGTGCTCACCAGCCCCGCGTGGTCGTGCTGGACTACGGATCAGGGAATGTGCGCTCGGCGGTTCGGGCGCTCGAGCGTGCGGGCGCCGACGCGGTCCTCACGTCAGACCGGTCAGCAGCTGCTGAGGCAGATGGCCTGGTGGTTCCGGGGGTCGGCGCGTTCGCGGCATGCATGGCCGGTCTGCACCGAGTCGGTGCCGGCGAGATCGTGGGGCGGCGGCTCTCAGGAGGTCGGCCCGTGCTGGGCATCTGTGTGGGTCTGCAGGTCATGTTCGAGCGCGGTGTCGAACATGGCGTCGAGACCGAGGGGTTCGGCGAATGGCCCGGTGAGGTGGTGCAGCTCGAAGCGCCGGTGCTTCCGCACATGGGGTGGAACAGTGTGTCGGTGCCCGAAGAGTCCCGGCTGTTCGCCGGGGTGGCCGGTGAGCGGTTCTACTTCGTGCACTCGTACGGAGTGCGTTCGTGGGTGCTCGTGCCGGGCGAACGCGTGGCCGAACCGGTGGTGACCTGGGCGACTCACGGCACCCCGTTCGTGGCTGCCGTTGAGAACGGGCCGCTCAGCGCCACGCAGTTCCATCCGGAGAAGTCCGGCGAGCCGGGTCACCGGCTGCTTCGTAACTGGCTGACCACCCTCTAGCCTGCTCGCATGAGCAAGGAGAAGGCCAGACGCCGGGCTGAGGATCGTGCCAAGAAGAACGCGCCCAAGAAGCCCGCGGCAGATCGGCCAACCCCGACCGAGTCGACGTCGAAGAAGAAGATCCCGGCCCGGTCAGCACGAGAGCAACGTCGTCGTCGAAGGATCTGGTTGATCGGCGGCATCTGGTTGGCCGCGAACGCCGTGATCTGGATCGTCAGCGGCGCCGGAAACTGGGAGGCCAAGTGGTTGGGCCTGACCCTCACCACGATCCTGGTGCCACTGATCGTCTGGCTCCTGTGGGACCCCGAAGGACGCGTCGACCTCTGAAGTGGCGGTGGCGTCGACCCCCGTAGAGTTCTGGGCATGTCCATCGCGCATCTGGAACTGCTACCGGCTGTTGACGTCGCCGCAGGTCAGGCTGTTCGCCTGGTGCAGGGCGCGGCAGGTTCGGAGACGTCGTACGGCGACCCGTGGGCCGCAGCCCGAGCGTGGCAGGAAGCGGGAGCGGAATGGATCCATCTGGTCGACCTCGACGCCGCGTTCGGGCGCGGAAGCAATCGTGAACTGCTGGCGGACGTCGTGGGCAAGCTCGACGTCCAGGTCGAGCTGAGCGGCGGCATCCGCGACGACGAGTCGTTGAAGGCCGCTCTGGAAACCGGCTGTCGCCGGGTGAATCTCGGCACGGCCGCGCTGGAGAATCCGACGTGGTGTGCATCCGCCATTGCCGAGCATGGTGATCGGATAGCGGTCGGCCTCGATGTGCGAGGTACCACCCTGGCCGCACGTGGATGGACGCAGGAGGGGGGCGACCTGTGGGAGACCCTGGAGCGTCTTGAGCTGGACGGATGTTCCCGCTACGTCGTCACGGACGTCACCAAGGACGGGACGCTGCAGGGGCCAAACCTGCAGCTGTTGCGCGATGTGTGCGCCCGTACGGCGAAACCGGTGGTGGCCAGCGGCGGCGTCTCATCGCTCGACGACTTACGGGCGATCGCCGACTTGGTCCCTGAAGGGGTCGAGGGCGCCATCGTCGGCAAGGCGCTGTACGCCGGAGCGTTCACCCTTGAGAACGCCCTCGCGGCAGTTTCACGATCATGACCGAGCTGTTCAGTTGGTACCCCGGCCACGTCACACGGTCGTGAAGTACGCCGTCGAGGTCCGCATCAGCGTGCCGGTGTCCGCCGGCACGGTGGCACTTCTTGTGCGAGATCCCGAGAACTGGCCAGCGATGCCTGGCGCAGCGATCACTCTCGTCGTCGAGGCCGGTGCGACCGCTCGTGAGTACCGCTATGCGATCGTGTCAGGCCTACCGGTCAGGGAACACAGCGGCACGGTCGTGCTTGCAGACACCGACACGGGTGGAACCGAGATTGTGCTGACTGAGTCGTTCCGGCCCAGGATCTGGGGAACCGGCGGATACCTCCGCGGCCGCCGTGAGCGGTCGATGATCGACGCGGCCCGCCGGTGGGGCCAGACTGCCACCGGTCAATCCGTACGAACGGACCAGGAAGGCACAACCTAGGCTGTTCGTGTGACTGTTGCCGTGCGCGTGATCCCTTGCCTGGACGTCGACGCCGGGCGAGTGGTGAAGGGCGTCAACTTCGAGAATCTGCGCGACGCAGGCGACCCGGTAGAACTCGCTCGCCGGTACGACGCCGAAGGTGCTGACGAGCTCACGTTCCTCGATATCACCGCGTCGAGCGGTGACCGGGCCACCACGTTCGAGGTGGTGAACCGGACCGCCGATGAGGTGTTCATCCCGCTGACTGTTGGCGGGGGAGTGCGCTCGGTCGCCGACGTCGATCGACTCCTCCGCGAAGGTGCGGACAAGGTGGGGATCAACACAGCCGCGATCGCCCGCCCGGAGCTGATTGCCGACATCGCTCAACGCTTCGGGCGGCAGGTCCTGGTTCTGAGCCTCGACGCTCGGCGTACTCACGACGTGGTGACGCCATCAGGGTTCGAGGTCACGACCCACGGAGGGCGCCGGGGCACCGGGATCGACGCACTCGAGTGGGTTGACCTGGCTCAGACCCTCGGGGCGGGCGAGATCCTGCTCAACTCGATGGACGCGGACGGTACGCGGGAGGGATTTGATCTGGAGATGATCCGGGCAGTTCGGGCCTGCACCCATCTGCCGCTGGTGGCTAGTGGTGGAGCCGGACGCGTGGAGCACTTCAGTGAGGCTGTTGCCGCCGGGGCCGATGCGGTGCTGGCAGCGAGCGTGTTCCATTTCGGCGAGCTCACGATTGCCGACGTCAAGCGCGGTCTGCGCGACGCCGGGCACTGTGTGCGCTGAACCGCTGTGCGTGGCTAGACGGCGAGTCGGTGCCGACGCCAACGCTCGACCGACTCGTCATTCCCCTCGACGACCACCGATGCATGGTCGCGCCGCCCGTGAAGGTAGAGGACGAGCTCGGCCGGGTCGCCGGTCAGCGTGACCGTCGAAGGCTGGTCGGTGTCTGCGACTGACACCGACCCGAGGGTAGGTGCCTGAACCCGTACCGGCACCGGTGGCCGACGAACGAACAGCCTGATCCGGCGGGTCAAGTGGTTCCACAGTGTGCGTTGGTCGTCATCCACGAGCTCGCGAGCGGCCCAGGATGGCTGAGCCCGGCGGACGTCCTCGTGGTGGACGAAGTGTTCGAAGGTGTTGACCGCTGATTCTGCGCCCGGTAGCCGCATGGGGGACCACACCGGCGGTCCGTGGCGAAACCGTTCCACGACTTCCGTGTAGGGGCGCACGGTCAGCCGCTTCTGCTGGCTCTGCATCCACCCCGACAGTGGCGGCAGCACGAGCCCGGCCGCAGAGGGATGTCCCTCGCGGAGTACAAGATGCGATGCCAGATCGATGGTGTTCCATCCGGCGCACAACGTCGGTGCGTCGGGGCCGAGCTCGTCGAACAGGTCGGCCAGGCTGGCCCGTTCACGCTGGGCGAATGGCGGAGCGCCATTGGCCACATCAGATGTCTCGGTCATGTTCCTAGCGTGGCTCCCACGGGGCGCCAACGCCAATCGAAGGACGCGACGGCAGAATGGGCCCATGGTCAGTGACCCCGTACTCGATCCCCAGATCGCCTCTCGTCTCAAGCGTGACGAGCACGGGCTCTTCCCTGCCGTTGCGCAGCAGCACGACACCGGGCAGGTCCTGATGGTCGGCTGGATGGACGACGAGGCCCTCCGTCGAACGCTGACAACCGGACGCGTGACCTACTTCAGCCGAAGCCGCCAGACGTACTGGCGCAAGGGCGACACATCGGGAAACCTCCAGTGGGTCAAGGAGGTCTACCTGGACTGCGACGGGGACACGGTGCTCGTTCAGGTCGACCAGCAGGGTCCGGCCTGCCACACCGGTGCTCGGTCGTGCTTTGACGCCGGATGCCTTGAGGTTGTTCACCCGTCGGGAGAGCCGACGTGAGCAGCGGGGACGTCGCTCCCTCACTCGAGGAGTTCCGGGTGCTGGCGACCGATCGCCGGGTGGTTCCCGTGACACGCCGCCTGATGGCCGACGCCGAGACCCCCGTCGGGATCTACCGCAAGCTCGCGAAGGGGGCGCCCGGCACCTTCCTGCTCGAGTCAGCCGAGCACGGCGGCGTGTGGTCGCGCTACTCCATCGTGGGCGTGCGGTCGCATGCCGTCCTGAGCGAGTCCGCTGGTCGGGCGGTATGGACCGGTGGGGAGCCGCCCGTGGGCGTCCCGCGGGAGGGAGAGCCGCTGGCAGTCCTCGAGGCCGTGCTCGAGGCCCTTCACACGCCGCGGCAACCGGGCCTGCCGCCACTGACCGGCGGAGTGGTCGGCTACGTGGGCTACGACGCGGTCCGCCGTTGGGAGCGACTGCCATCGCATGCTCCGGACGAGCTGCGACTCCCCGAGATCGGGATGATGCTCGCCACCGACCTCGCTGTTCTCGACCACGCCGACGGCACCGTCCTGCTGATCGCCAACGCCATCAACCACGATGCGACTGACGAACGCGTTGACGAGGCGTGGCGAGACGCGGTGGCACGACTCGATGCGATGGCCACCGACCTTTCGGTGTCGGCCCCCTCTACGGTCGCCGTGGTTGACGCAGCAGTCACCCCCGACTACGTGTCGCGCACCGAGCGGGGCGACTTCCTGATGGCCGTCGAGGCTGCGCAGGAGGCGATCAGGGCGGGGGAGACGTTCCAGGTCGTCGTCAGCCAACGCTTTGAGATCGACTGCCCGGCCGACAGTCTCGACGTCTACCGGGTTCTGCGCGCGGTCAACCCCAGTCCGTACATGTACCTGTTGCGCTTTGAGGATTTCGACATCGTGGGGTCGAGCCCCGAAGCCCTCGTGAAGGTGGCGGACGGCCGGGTGCTGGCTCATCCGATCGCGGGAACTCGCTGGCGCGGCCAGACACCCGAGCAGGACGCTTCTCTCGCCACTGAACTGCTCGCGGACGAGAAGGAGAGAGCCGAGCACCTGATGCTCGTCGACTTGGCCAGGAACGATCTGGGCAGGGTCTGCCGCGCCGGCAGCGTCGAGGTGGTCGACTTCATGTCAATCGAGCGCTACTCACACGTGATGCACATCGTGTCCACGGTAATCGGCGACCTGGCTCCGGGCCGATCCGCCTACGATGTGCTGGCCGCGACGTTCCCGGCAGGGACTCTCTCGGGGGCCCCCAAAGTGCGTGCGATGGAGCTGATCGACGAGCTCGAGCCGAGTCGCAGGGGCCTGTATGGCGGAACCGTGGGGTATCTCGACTTCGCCGGCGACATGGACATGGCGATCGCTATCCGTACCGCCCTGATCCGCGAGGGACGGGCCTACGTTCAGGCCGGAGGGGGCATCGTGGCCGACTCCCAACCAGAGGCCGAGTTCGACGAGTCAGTCAACAAGGCAGCAGCGGTGCTGCGTGCCGTCGCCACCGCGGCCACTCTGCGGACGCCGTGAGGCGGCTGGCTTCGCGCCCTGGCGTGACCGCTCTGCTGTCGCTCGCGGCGGTGCTGGGGTGGACTGCCCCTGGGCCGGCCGGAAGGGGCCTGGCTCTGCTGTCGCTGGCCACCATTCCGGCGATCTTTGCTGTTCCGCCCCGTGGGCGCCCCTGGATCGGGGGCGGTGTCGTCATCATCGGCGGGGCCGCGGCGGCGCTGGGAGATCTGGGCGACAGTTGGCGGGCATGGGCGTCCGTGGGGATCCTTGTCGTAGCGGGAGCTCTGACGGCGTTCGGTGGCTCGTCCTGGCCAGGGCTGTCTCGGCGCTACGGCCACCGACCGACCGACCCGGTTGCCGCGGACGATGCGGGTGCTGACTCGATCGACCTGTGGCGTTCGCTCGACCGCGGTGAGGACCCGACGGCACGCGACGACGCGCCGGAACCAGGCATTCAACAGACGCCGCCGAAGCGCAATGGTCTCGACTAACCTGACCGGGTGAGCACTGCAGAGCCTCCTGAACCCCCAGACCCGTGGCGGCCGCCCACCGAGGGAACAGTTCCGCCTCCTCCGCCACCGCCACCGCCACCTCCGATGGGCGGCTACCCGCCCACGTACCCGACCGCGAGCAGCGGTGGCGCCTCGTTCCCGCCGGTGCCCGCCGGGCCGCGCACGAGCGGCAAGGCACCTGCGATCCTGATTCTGGGGATCAGCAGCCTGGTGCTGTTGTGTTTCGCTGTCTTCCTGCTCCCGATCGCCATCGTGCCGGCGATCATCGCGTTGGCCATGGCCCCAGGGGCCAAGCGTGAGATCGCGGGGTCGGGGGGCACGGTCACAGGTGCGGGACTGGTCAAGGCGGGAGTCATCTGCTCCTGGATCAGCGTGGGTCTGGTCGTCGCCATCGTCACCCTCTTCGTCATCGGCATCGCGACCGGCTCGAGCTCGGTGACGACGACCGACACCGTGTCCGAGAGTGGGGTTGGCCTGGCCGGTGTGGCGCTCGGCCTGCCAGTATGGGCAGTGGCCGGCCGTCGAAGGCGTGCTGCACCACCGTTCGCGACCACCGTCACCAGCAAGGAGAACTGATGTCCGCCGAGCACGACGACCACGGGTCAACCCCGGCCGCCTGGACCGCTGTCAGCATCATCATGATTGCGTTCCTGGTCGGTGGGCTCGGAATCCTGATCGGTCAGGCGTGGGTGTTCTGGGCCGGCGTCGTTCTCGTGGCCGTCGGCGTCGTCGTCGGCAAGGTGATGCAGATGATGGGGATGGGCGCCCCTCAGGCGTCCTGACGTCCGATGGTCACCCTCGCGCCGAGCCGCCGACTCGCCTCAGAGCGGTGGGCCTGGGTGGCCGGGGGTGCGGCCGCGCTTGGAGTGCTCGCCCTCCGCGACCCCAACCAGTCCGGCAGCTATGGGTACTGCCCACTGCTTGCCCTGACCGGTTGGGACTGCCCCTTCTGTGGCGGCATGCGGGGCACCTACGCGCTCATGCACGGCGACGTGGCCACGGCTCTCGACCACAACGCGCTTCTCCCGCTCTATCTCGGGGTTGCTGTCGCCCTGGGGGTCGGCGCCTTCGTCCGCGCCGGGCGATCAGCTGGTGGCGCGACTGGGGCGCTGCGGTCCCGTCGTCCGATCCTGGGAGCCGTCCGCCCGACCGTACTGTGGTGGTCACTGGGCGCGGTTTCGATCGTGTTCTTCGTCGTCCGCAACCTGCCGTGGTTCCCGTACCTAGACTCCGCTGCCTAGTCCGTCGATGAGCTACCCACCGTCACCTCTTCCGGTGCGGGCGTCA
>JAHELE010000042.1:0-9386 GCA_024644345.1 Actinomycetes bacterium
GACAGCCTGAAACGCGCAGTTCGCGACCGCTCCTACACCGAACTTCGCGAGGCCATGAGTGTCCTCGTCAGCCGTTCCTAGTCGCGTTCGCGCTGTCGTTGCTCACAGCGGCTCCAGCATTCGGCTTGACTGCGTAGTGGTACTTACGCATGAGAGGGAGCGCGGCCAGACCGAGCAGCATCTGCCGACTGAGTGGTTCGGTGCGCATCCACTCGTCGTCTGAGCGAATCGTGACCGCACCCCTGTCGAAGCGGTTCGGGTTTCCAGCGACCGTGTGGTTACCAGACATCGTCACCGAACCGTCGACCTGCACCGGGTTGCCGCCATGAGGAAGGTCGACCAGGTCAAGGATGTCATTGATCGCGGCCCTGGGGTCCTTGACGAAGTCTTCATAGCGGATGAAGAGCCAGCGATCAGCTGGGATCCGGCGCTTGAGGGACTCACTCTCGCGGCAGTTGCCGGTCCATCGCCACAGACTCGCCCAGGGTCCGCGGGTACCCATGGCGGTGCTCTTGTCGTTGGCGGGCAGCGCCTTGACTCGCCCCCAGGAGTGGGCCACCGCCCTCGGGTCACGAACCATCTGAACGACGACGTGGTGGAGACCGGCGATCCTGGCGATGACAGCGGCGTCCTGTGGGCGCTTGGACGTATCGACGATGACCGAGGCCCCCGTCACGGAGAAGATCTCATCGATCGTCGCACCCAAGACCTCGGTGTACTTCTCGAGCGCCGACCATCCCGGTTGGTCCGTGAGACTGAGCACTCGACGTCGGTGAGCGGAGATCTCGTCCTGCCACGCAACCACCGACTCGGCTGCAGCCCGCTGATCTGTGGCACCAGCCAGCGCGGGGGACGCATTTCCTCGCGCGAGAACGTCTGACCAGATCGCGCACTCCGTGATCAGCTCGCCACAGCCGCACCTTCGCTCCGCCAGTACCCCGCGCTGCCACAACCATCGCAGCTCTCCGGGGCAGAAGACCCCGTCGACCTCCCCGAGGATTCCACCCAGAACAGTAGTACCGCTGCGACCGGGCCCGACGATCGAGAGGAGGTATCGCCGGTCTTCCTTCGACACGTTCTCTTCGTCGTTCATTCGGCAGGGTTGGCGCGCGACAGCCCGGCGACTGTGGTTTCGGTCCTGGAGATCGACGTCCCCTTTGAGTCCACGTCCGGAAGGTCGACGACGTCATTGGTCTCGGGTCCGGCCCGGAACGTTCGGCGCACAACGACCACGGTCGCCTGCGACTCTTCGAAGGGGTCGGTGAGACTGCACAGGTCGGTGTGCGACATGCCCTCGTGAGCGACGACGAGGATGACGGTGTCCGCACTCATCTCGAGCAGCCGAGAGTCATCAGGGGAGTCGATCTGGATGATGGGCATGGCCAGCGGGCCGCTGCCATCTATACGCCGAATCAGCGCGCCCTTCGTGGGAGCACGCCCGATGGCATCCCGCAGGGCCCAGGTCACCATCTGCGTGCTCGACGCCTGACGTACCGGACCGAGAACATAGATGACGTCCGGAGAACGCTTCAGGACGTTCCTGGCGACCGTAGTTGCTCCCACCAGTCGGTTTGTGCCTCGGCGCCTACCCAGACGTCGGCGCGGCAGAAGCAACAGCCCGGCCACCGGGAGACCTGCGAGCTGTCGCGATCTGGCGACGACTGGCCGACGGACGACAAGGATCAGTAGCACGATTCCCACGCCCAGGATGAATCCGCCGATCGTGCCGACGACCAAGGAGTACGGGGCAGCCTTGAATGGTTCGGTGGCCTCGACCGGCGCCGAGGCTCGGCTCTGCACCTCGAAGGTACCGACCCCATCCCCCGGTGAGTTGAGCTCCTCAACGAACGTGGCGGCCGCGACGTCTGCGATGCTCACCGCCTCATCAGGGTCGCTGGAGTGCCCGATGACCTGCATCACGATCGAGTCTTGCGCCGCCACCATCGATACCTCACGGGGAACGACGTCTTCTAGGTCTCCGCGCGCGCCGAAGTCTTCGACCACGGCGTCGGCGACTTTGCCATTGTCGAAGACCGACGTCGCATAGCGGGGCAGAACCGTTGTCGAGATCTGGAGCTTTGACGCCACCACGAGCGACGTCGCGTCGAACTGACTCGGTTGCTGGTACTTGTACCACGGCACCACCAGGGCGCCACCGAGTACGCCGAGGGCGACCAACCACCAGAAGTGCTTCAGCCCCCACGCCATGGTCGAGAGGGGGGTGCCACCATCAGGCTCCACGTCATAGGAGCTCGTGCTGTTCATGACGGACCCTCTGCGCTAGTTGGGAACGAGTCACCGTTCGACTCGGGCGGAAGACTGGAGAGCACTGCCTCAAGAGGAGCGACGAGCGCGTTCAGTTCAAACGGGTATGGATGACGAAGATGATAAGCCGCCCTCCCGATCAAAGTGGAATCGAGCAGTTGCGCCTCGATCTGACTGGCTGAGTCGATGAGTTCGCTTCGCCGGTCGGGGAAGGCATACAGGAACTGCCGGTAGTGGGCCAACAAGGCCTCTCGCTCGTCCAACAGCGAGGCTCGCATGCGTGCGGCGACCACTTCGCCCTTGATCTCGTCGAGTTCGACCGTGTCGGCGTCATGACTGGTGGCGAGCACCACCAGATCGAACGAACGACTGGGGTCGACGCCGCCGAACAGCTCGATCGGAGTGACATGGGTGTACGCCTGACGACGCAGAATGGGTGCTCCTCGTCGCAGGACCGACGCGAGCCCGTTGCCTTCGGGCAGGGCACGGGCAACGGTGTCGGCGGCCTCGGAAGCCTTGGCCAGCCCGGTGAGCCGGGCGCGCTGAACCCTGCTCAAGCCCTGCTTGACCTGGGGAAGCTGCTCGACATGCCAGCGCCACAGCCGAATCGGTTCGGGCACGCCGAACATGTTCCCCTCGGGCGTGAGGTAGATCCACTCATCTCCTATGTAGCGCGCACCGAGCTGCGAGAAGGCGAGGAGCGTCTCGGTCTTGCCGCCCTTGGCCCACCCGGTGACGAGGACGCCGTGCGCGCCGTACGAGAAAGCAGTCGCGTGCAGCGGCAGGACGCCTTTGGACAGCGCCGTGAGGTTGACGAGGGCCAGGAGGTGCGGAACGACACCCACGCCGCGCTCGGTGACGATGTCAACGCGGTCTCCGACCCGGTCGAAAGGGATCACTGTGCGAGCCCTGGCTCCTGCTCGACCGCGGAGCAGGTAGAACTCGTCGCCGGCAAATCCGGACTCGTCCCAGCTGACGTAGACGACGGGCTCGTCGATGGGAAGCTCGTCGACGAACCGCACCGTGATGTCAGGTGTTCCGTCGGTGGTGGTCTGTAGCGGCCCCAGCTGTCGCGCGATGGTCTTCACGTCGCTGGACTCCGGGTTCAGCAGCCGGACCCTGACCAGTCCGTGAAGATCAAAGTCGATGGGGGAGTTGGTTGCCTGCTCACGCATCAGATCGCGAACCTCTGACGCCGACAGACCCTTCGGCAACCCCGCGCCAGAAGCCGAGGCCCCACGCGATGTGCATGGACCCGAAAGCCAGGGGAAGTACGGCGCGCTCTGCCGGTGGTAGACGCCTTCCTGCGAATGCCGCGGCGGCAACGATCGCCCCGGCGTAGGGAGCCACCATGGCCGCTCCTCGCGCAGGCTTTCGCAACCCAGCCACGCCGGCGGCAGCCAGGTACAGGACCAGCGCAGGCGGCGCCAGATGACGCGCCCGGAGAGATCCAGGATGGAGACGGGCCACCGGGAACTTGCTGCGTCCATATCGGTGGTACTGGGAAAAGAGCGCCGACAGCGTCTGCCGGGACTTCCAGTCGATCGACAGCTCCGGGTCGAAGAGCAGCCGGTAACCAGCCTTGCGGAGCCGCAGATCGAACTCGTAGTCCTCGTTGGCCAGCAGCGTCTCGTTCCAGCCCCCGAGGCCACGTAGCACGTCGACAGGGTAGGAGCCGAACGGGACGTGGTCGGTCTCTTGCTCCTCGGTGCCGTAGTGGTACAGCGAGTTGCCCACCCCGAATCGACTGCCGAGGGCTGCGGCTATCGCCCTGCCCTGACGTGTCTGGCCGCGCCCGGTCTTGCGTCCACCGACGCCACCCCACTCCCGGTCGCGGAGCCGGGTGATCGCGCGCTCGACGTACCCCGGGGGGATCTCCGAGTGCGCGTCCACGCGGACCAGCCAGGTTCCCTTGGCGGCGTCCAGGCCGAGGTTGAGGGAGGACGGGATGTTGGCACGGTCGTTGAGCACCAGCTCGACTCGATCGTCGTCCTCTTCGTACGCGAGGACCACGTCACGTGTGCCGTCGGTCGAGGCACCGTCAACGACCACCACCTGCAGATCCCGGTAGGTCTGGCCCAGGATCGAGTCGAGGCACGCCCCAAGGGTCGCCTCCTCGTTACGAGCCGGCACCAGTACGGTGACGAGCTCGTCGAGGCCGTCGTCGCGACCGTCTGTCATCTGTCACCCACCCCTTGAAACCCGTCTGCAGTTCTGCCTCGCCTACCTCCGGCCCACCCCGTCACAACGAATGGCGGTGGCTGGCCATGTGAGGTCAGGGGCAGCCGGTAACGGTGTCGCCCGGGTCGGCCTTGCAGGAGTCGACGTCCTGGCGGCCCATGATCGTGTCGCCGGGGAATGTGTCGGCGGTGTTCAGGGTGTCGTCTCCGCCGCCGCCAACGAGGATGTCTCGCCCGAGGAAGTCGGACAACGAGTCGGCTCCGCCGCCGCCGTTGACCTTGTCGTTGCCCTTGCCACCGGTTGCTGTGTCGTCGCCTGTGCTGCCGAAGATCAGGTCACTCTTGGCGCCACCTTCGAGGACGTCATTGCCGTCGCCACCAGAGACCCGGTCGCGGCCCGGTCCGCCCATCAGGGTGTCGTTGCCAATCCCGCCCGAGAGCCGGTCAGGAGCCTTGCCCGCGGAGATGGTGTCCTTGCCGTTGCCGCCCCTCAAGGTGTCGGAACCGGATCCTCCCGAGATGGTGTCGTTGCCCTTGCCGCCGAAGATGACGTCGGCTCCGCCGCCACCCTGGAGCTTGCTCTTGCCGGTGCCGTCGCAGATGTAGTCGTTGCCACCGCGGCCACTCACCTTGTCTCGGCCTCCGAGCGTGGAGATCACATCCGAGCCCTTGGTCCCCTTGATCACGTCGCGGCCATCGGTGCCCAGAATCGTCACGGTGCGCCCAGCGCACGTCGTGAGAGCCGCAGCGCCCTGGACGGGGCTAACAGCCACGAACCCCGCGCCAACGATCGCCAACACCATCGCGCCGATACTTGTGATCTTGAACAACGTGATCTCCATCCGGTCCCCCCCTGCGCCGGTGGGCGCAGAAGTCATGTCGATGTCAAGCCAACCCAATCTGCTGTGGAGCACTGAAGATCGACGCGATCATGAGTCAGCCGATCGCCGCGCCGATTGTTGGCTTCTTCCCCCATCATGCCTTGACGATGGGGGTCCCGTCACATCGATCCGAAAAGTCCGGATTGACCCCTCAGATCAGGCAACCACGCGGATGCGGTCACCCACCGGCGCCGGGCGTTCGGGGGCAGGGTTGTCGAAGGAGGCCGAGCGGCACAGGACCGTATACGTCAGCACCAGCCAGAAGAACTTGTACTCAAAGTTGGACAGGAACATCGACGCCACCATGGTGCCGGCGAAGGCCGCCAACGGCGGTGCTCGCAGCCGCTGAGGCAGCCGTCGGATGTCGCGGAAGGTCAGGACCAGCCCGGTGAACAGCAGCAGCAGCCCAGGCAGACCCACCTGGACGAGTGACTCGATCCAGATGTTGTGCGCCTCGTAGGCGGTGCCACGCACCAGGACCCGCGACTCGGGCACCTTCGGCTGCATTTCTTCGTAGACCCGCGGGAACGTCGCCCATCCGGATCCGGCCAGACAGTAGCTGTGGCAGGCCTCCTCGGCGATCCGCCAGATCTCTGAGCGGCCCGACGACGTGGTGTGCCCGGTCTGGCGAGCGCCCACCCCCGCGGGGTTCGTCGCCAGGACGATCACCAGCGCCCCCAGAGCCACGGCTCCGAACAGACCCAGCTGCCGGCGCCCGGACGGCGTTGCGGCGAAGATCACGAGGAAGACCACCAACGCCGCAAGCAGGCCACCGCGCGAGCCGCTGAGCACGATGGCAACGCCGATGAGGAGCGCAGCGGCCACATGCAGCAGACGATCGGAGCGCCGGACAGCGCTGACAGCTCGCGGCAGTGCGACGGCAAGCGGCAGGAGAAGCGCGGCCGCGGTGTTGTTGGCGCCCAGGATGTCGGCACCGAATCTGGCCCCAGCATCGCCCTCGACCGGCAGTCCGCCGAGCAGGAGCAGCTGGGTAAGTGCGAACAGCCCAGCTGCCGCACCGCTGATTACGATGGCGACCTGGGCATTGCGCAGGACGCGCGCATCGATGCGCACAACCGACAGCAGCCCGAACAGCAGGATCAGGGCCAACAGGTTGGTGACCCCGGTTGCCGTCAGCCCCGCCGACAGGCTCCACTGCGCGGAGAGCCCCGCCCACCCAAGGAGGAGGACCCAGGTGGGGAGGGTCCCCGACAGAGGCGCTCTGGTGCGTTCACCCAGCGCCGCCTGGTACGCGGTCGTCAGGATCAGCAGGAGCAGCAGCGGGGTCGAGAGCGAGTCGAGGGGGGCCGGCAGCCCGAGGCTCAGCTTGCTGCCGAACGGGACGGTGACGATGTACGCCGGCAACAGGTAATGCAAGGGGTCGCGTGAGACCGCAATGAGGACAGCGGCGAGCAGCGGAAGCAGCACGACGAACGGCAGGAGCGCCTTCACGTCACGGCTCCACGCCTTGACGCAGGTCTGCGGCTGCGGGCGGGCGGGTCAATGGCCCCTCACCCGCCGCGCTATGCCGGCCAGACGTCCGTGCCGGAGGGCCAGGTAGGACGGGGCGTTCTTCACCTGGAAGACCCGAGTGGAGTTCCCGCGATAGATGCCCACCCGCGGAATGGCGAACTCATCGACGTCCTCGTTCTCCTCGGGCAGGGCAAAAGCATGGGTGTAGCCCGCCTTGCGGGCCGCCTCACGCACCATCCCACTGTGACGTCCTCTTGGGTAGGCAAGGCTGGTCACCTGCTTGCCGAGCAGGTCGCCGAGCAGCTGCCGGCTCGAGCGCAGATCGTCGACGCACTCGTCGTAACCGAGTGTGGTCAAGTCGCGGTGGGCCCAGGTGTGGGACTGGAAGTCGATTCCGGCGTCCTGCATCTCGAGCACCTGGTCAAGGCTCAGCGTGGACGGGGGGCACTCCGGTGGGTCGTCGACCCAGTCCACGACCTGGCCCTGGGGCGTCAGCGTCTGGGCCACGAGGAAGACACTCGCGGGCAGGCCGTACCGGGTGACGGCGGGGAACATGGAGTCGTACAGCGACTCGAACCCGTCGTCGAACGAGAGGTGTGCCTGTCCCCTGGGCAGCCGACCGTTGCGTCCCATGCGGGTCAGAGCCTGGTCGAGAGTGAGTGCCGTTCGATGCCGGCTCACCCACTGGCACTGGGCATCGAAGTCCGGTGGCGCAACCGCAAGCGGCGACTCCCACTGTGACTCGACGGCGTGGTAGCAGAGAACGGTCATCGGTCGACCTTGAGCACTTCGGCGAAGATCGCAGAGATGTTGCGGGCCATCACTTTCTGGGAGAACTTCTCCACCACCCGGCGTCGACCCTCTTGACCCATGCGCTTACGCAGGTCGCGGTCGGTCAGCAGCCGCTCGAGGGCGTCCGCCAGCTTCACCGGGCTCTTGGCCGGGACGACGTACCCCGTCGTTCCGTCGTCGATCGCCCGGGAGATGTCACCGACATCGGACGCGACCACGGGCAGTCCGCATGACATGGCTTCCAGGATCGACAGCGGCATTGCCTCCCACCACGACGGAAGGCAGAAGACGTCGGCCTCGGCGTAGACCGCAGGCATCTTGCTGGAGGGGAACCTTCCCCGGAGCTCTGCGACGCCGTCCGCCGCAGCCGTGACTTCGACCTGGGCGTCCAGTCCCTCGTCGGGGGTTCCCCCTACCAGGGCCAGCCGGTGTGCCACCCCGCGCTCGGTGAGAAGGTGCGATGCCTCGATGAGATCGATCACTCCCTTCCGGGGAGTGAGGAGCCCGACGTAGAGAATCATCGGTACGTCGTTGTCGGGACCGTCCAGCGGGCGGTACTCGTCGGTGTCGACGCCGTTGTCGACCAGACGAACCCGCTCGGGCCCCAGCACATCCGCCAGAGCCTCCGCTCCGGCCGACCACACCGGGACGACTCGATCCACCGGCAGCATCGCGGCTTTCAAGAGCCACCGGCTCTTGGTGTCACGCAGCCACATGTGCAGGTTTCCGCCATGCGCGTGCACGACGACACCACAGCCTCTGGCTCGCCCAGCCGTTGCCATCATCGACGCCCGCAGGACGGTGACGGCCGGGGTCAGCGCCGAGTGGATATGCACCACGTCGTTCTTCTTCGCCAGCCGCCACACCGACGAGGTGTCACGCCACGTCCTGGTGACGTTGCCCAGCGTCCATCGGCCGGCCTCAGGCACGCCGGCATGAGCGACGTTGAGAAAGGTGATCTCGTGCTCATCGGCGAGGTCACCGGACTGGAGCATGGCGAGAAACGTCGGGATTCCCCCGACGTCTGGGGCACCCTTGCCCACGAGCAGGATGCGGCTCAACGGACGATCTCGATGTGGCTCGACCAACCTTGGCTCGTCACTGTTCCCCCTGTGTTCTGCGCCGACTGGCCTGGCGGGCCGGGGCGCTTGCCCTGCACGGTGCTGTCCTTCTTCTTACGCCCGTTTGCTGGACGTCGCACCACCAATCGTAGTTCGGGCCTCCAAGGTCTTTCAGGGAGATGCCCAATCCTCCTCTCTGATGCGCCATTCGGGGTACTGCGGGCGCCACCGACGCAAGGGGCTCGGGGCCGCCGGATAGAGTGACGCACCGGTTATGGGGCAAGTCGAGGAGTCCACGGGTCATGCGCACTGATCGGGCAGATCGGCCGCGCGCGCTCGTGACCGACGACATCACCGGCCAGAACCGCGCCGCCCTGGCCACCGTCCGTGCCCTGGCCGCCGCGGACGTCGAGACCGTTGTCACCGTCGCAGGGGGACACTCGATCGCCGGCGCCTCTCGGTTCTGCGCCGGAACCGTGCAGGTCCCGGCGGCCGGAACACCGCCCTACGCACAGGCGCTGCGCCACCACATCTCTGAGGTGGGCTACCGGGCCGTCTTCCCGGCGAGCGACGCCGCTCTGGTGGCCCTGGACGACCCGGTCGCCGAGCTCGTGGACAAGGCCGTCATGCCGGATCGAGCGCGCGAGGCGGGCCTGGCGGTCCTTCCGCAGTGGAGGTTCGAGACCGGACCGGAGCTCATCGCCGCTAGCGATGATCTTGAGTTCCCGGTGGTC
>JAHELE010000042.1:9396-21237 GCA_024644345.1 Actinomycetes bacterium
CCACCGAGAAGTCGGGGATCGGCTCGATGCAGGCGATGAAGGCCGCCGAGCCCGACGACCTGCGCCGACTCGCCGGCCATCAGACTCCCCTCATCGTGCAGCCGTACGAGGACTCTCCGCTGACCGCCATCAGCGGGGTGACCTGGGACGGCCGACTGCTCGCCATCGCCCAGCAGCGCTCCTCGCGGCTGTGGCCGGTCGGGGCCGGCGTCGCGTGCGCCGCCGAGACCGTCGATCCGGATGCCTCGTTCGAGGAGCCGCTGACGCGTCTGCTCGCCGGCCACCAGGGCGTGTTCCAGGTGCAGTTCTTGGGGCCGTACCTGATCGACGTCAACCCTCGGGTCTACGGTTCGCTCCCCCTCGCCGTCGCGGCGGGAGCGAACCTGCCGGCGATCGCCTTTCGCGCGGCCGAAGGTGTCACCGGAGACCTGGTGCGTGCTCGGGCCGGCGTCCGCTACCGGTGGCTGGAGGGCGATCTTCGCAACCTCGCACAGCAGGTGCGCCGCGGATCCATCGGCATGGGAGCGGCGGCTCGCGCTGGGTTGCCCCACCGCGGAACGGCGTACAGCCTCGAGAGCCTGCGTGACCCCAAGCCATGGGTCGCCCGCCTACGGTATGCCGCGGGGAGCAAGCGTCCATGAGTGAGAAGGCTGGCGAGCTCGTCACGCGCGCATCGGCGGTCTACCTGCAGCGCAACGACGTGCCGACTCCGCAGCAGGTGGAGCAGCGCGTCGTGGCGCTCGCTGAGATCACCCAGGTACTTGGCGCACTCGACATCAGCGACGAGCCCCACGCCTCTCCGCTCGGTACCGGCTGGACGGATGTGTTCCACGTCAGCGCCGAATCAGTCCCCCACGACGAACTGGCCGCCCTCGGGTGGGTGGACGTCACCGGCCTCACCCGTCGGTGCGGACTCTCGAGCCGATCCCGATGGGCCGTCATCGTCGATGGGCGGGTCATGGCGGCCCTCTGCTTCTGTGAGGGCGCGCACGATCCCGTGGCATCGATCATCGAACGTGCCCGAGCACAGGGCTCGGTCACGCTGCGCGACATGCTGGAGCTGCGCGCGCTCGCTGAGGCCGAGACCCCCCTTCCTGCCGTCAGCGATGTCCTCACCGCCGCCGCCGACATTGAGATCTCCGTCGACTCGCGGGTGTTGGTCAAGTGGACGTCCGGCCGGCGACTCGACGCACCTGCCGCACTGCCGGTCAAACGGCACCGTCCCCGCGTGGTGGTCGCGGTCGGCGGCGTGGACGGGGCGGGAAAGTCCAGCGTTCTCGAGGGGCTGCGCACCGATCTGGTGGCGATCGGCATCCCGACCAGCCGGGTATGGCTACGACCCGGAATGGGGCTGGGGTCGCTCGTGGCGCTGGCGTCAAAGATCAAACGGCTGCGTCGGATGGACCAACGACCGGGTGTGGCCGTGGTCGCCTCAGCGCCGACCAGCGAGCTCGCATCGCGCCGCGGCGTCATGGGCTGGGTCTGGTCGTCGGCGGTGACCGCCTCGTTCGTCCGGGGGCTGCGGCAGCAGCATCGCGAGAGCTCAGGTGTCGTGCTCTACGACCGGCACCTGGCCGACGCGCTGGCGACCCTCGACGTGGTCTACGCCGGCAGCAACCTCGCGCTGCAGCGCAGCGCGGTGCGCCGCGGTGTTCCGCAGGCCGAGGTCAGCGTTTTCCTCGATGTCCCCGTCGACGTGGCGGTGGCGCGCAAGCCGGGCGACCTGCTCGGGGCCAGCGCGGTCGAACGCCAGATCGAGGCGTACGAGACGGTCCTCCCGGCGATCGCCGGCCTGCACCGGTTGGACGGAACCCAGCCCATCGAAGAGTCCGTCCGGCAGACCTTCGAGCTCGTCGCGCAGGTGGCTGAGTAGTCGCTCGCCTCAACGCGTTGGGGGTGGCACCAGGTCTCCCCGGCGCCACCCCCAACGGTGGGGTCGCTGACTCAGCGACTTACTTCGAGGGGTCGTAGCCGTACGGCAGGACGTCCCAGAACTTCTCACTCAAGGGAAGTTGGCACAGTGCCGTGGAGGGCAGGCTCCAGAGCTGCCCCCGACCCTCTACCACCGTGTTCTCGAGCTTGAGCGCCGTGACGCCACCGCTGTCGCCGATGTACACGCCGTACTTCTGCATCGCATCGGCGATCGCCCTGGCCTCGGGGCTCAGGTTGAAGGCATCGAGGTTGACCGATGGCTTGATGCGCATCCGGGTTCCCTGAGCAGGCGCGTTGGGGTCGTTGGAGCTGCCGTCACTGCGGGTGAGCGGCGCCACCGCGAGCGTGGAGACCTCTGGGCCAAGGGCAATCTTCAGCACGTGGTTGATCTGTCCGGTCGAGGCCTCGTCGTAGCGAACGGCGGTGACGCCACCGTTGTTGCCGCGCATCGTGCCGGTGTTGCGGCCATCGTTGCTGCGGTCGATGCGGGAGTCGAGACCGTTGGAGTCCAGGTAGGTGACCTGGGCGCCGCCGGCTGACCACGAGTCGGTCGAGGCGTTGTAGACCGCGTGCCACATGGCGATCACGTAGCCGCGTTCGACGTCGTAGACAGTCATGGCAGCGTCACTGGTCGACGCAGGCTTGGCGCCGCGCGGGATGCGCATGTCGGCCATCTCCGGTGGCAGGGCGTACTGCGTCTGCTTGACGTTGTAGCTCGAGTCGCCGTCCCCGGCCCAGTAGATGGGCTGACCCCACGGGCTCTTGCCGGCGCCAGCCAGTCGGATGCACCCGCCACCGGCACTGGAGGCGGTCTGCATGTAGCGAAGGATTCCTGCGGCGTTGTCATGCGCCGGTGCGTTGTCGGGTACCGGAGCGTTCCAGTACGACGAGGCCGCGAACGGACGGTACGGAGAGGGGGAACCAGCCGATGACGTCGTGATGCCGACCTGGTTGGCCAGCGCGGCCAAGCCGATACCGAGGACTGCTGTTGCCAGGCCAATGCGGGAACGGGAGGAAGCCACTAGCTACTCACCTTTTCCTAACTAGTTATTTCTGACTAGAAAGGCCTCGGAGTTCGCTCACACGCTCTTAAGATACCGACCGCTGGATTGCGCCATCCGGCTACCAAAAAGCCGACATTTCCCCCGGATGCTGGTCCGTCCGTGCGCGCGGCTCGCCCAATCAGCCTAACGCGCTTCGTGGAGTGCGCAGTACCGCTCGAACCACTCCTCGGCCGAGGCCAGGTGACGCTTGACGGTGGGCTCCTCCAGGAGGCCTTCCAGCTGTTGCCGTTGCTCTGCGCGCGCGACCGATGGACGACCGACCTGGCTCTCGACGACGACCCCACCGCTCTCTTCGCGGTTCATCTCTTCGACGAGCTCGATCGCGGTCTGCGACTCCTCGGGGGTGGCCTCGTACCGATGGAACGCCGTGCCGAAACGTTCGTTGACCTCGTCGATCACCGAACCGAAGTCGTTGGTCACCTGGGCGAAGGGGCCGATCACGAACGAATCCCTGGCTCGCCAAGCGGTCCGATAGAAGTCGACGTACTCAATGAGGGAGTCGATCACCGTCAGATGCGGGCGGCGGATCACGTACGAGAGCACGGCGTCCCGCGGATCCCGGATGAGTGCGATCGCGGGAACGCCGAGCCGGGCAGCTCGCAGCAGGTGCGGGGCACCGTGCAGATGACGCCCCAAAGGGACGTCGCGACCGTTGGCCACCATGAAAGCTGCCGACGCAAAGGTGTTGCCGGAGCGCGGGAAGCCCTCGATGACCAGGGCGGTGTCACGTCGGGCGAGCGTCAGCCGTTTCTCTGAGCGGGCCCACATCGTCACGTCCCAGACATAGGGCGTTCGCGCCAGGGGTCGGCGTACGTAGTGGCGTACTCGAGTGAGCCCCGCAGGTCCGGCGTCGATCAGGTCATCCTTTGTGTGCGGGCATCGTGCAACCGGTGCCCGTGGTGATGGACGTTACCTGCGGTGAATCGGCTAGTGACAGGTGCCACTGAAGTTGTCGAGGACCGAGTTCGTCGAGGTGACGAACTGGCTGCTCCAGCCGTTCTCCTCGAGGTTCAGGCGGAGGTACCCGTAGCCCTTGTGCTTGAACTGCGGCTGCGGCACGGCCGAGGAGCCGAAACTCTGGAGCGACTCTCCGCCGGTGCCGGCGACGTACTCGGTGATGCCGTTGGCCGGATCGGGCGACCCGTTCGGGTTGGCCGCGGCGAACCGTTGGTAGTTGTGTCGGTGCCCATTGAGGACGATGTCAGCGCCCGCAGCGTAAAGACTGTTCCACCAGGGCTGGTAGGCCGTGGCCTTGCCGCCGCCCGCGCCGGTGAAGAGGGGCTGGTGCCAGAAGGCGAGGGTGCAGGGCTGGGTGGTGGCGGCGAGGTCGGCCTCGAGCCACTTGGTCTGGGCCGACGTCGCGCCGCATCCCCCGACGTTCTTGCGGCTGCACTGGGCGTTGAGACCGACCAGGTGCCAGTTGCCGAGGTCGAACGAGAAGTGTCCCACCGTCTCCGGGTGCGCAGCTGCCCCGAAGTAGTTGAAGTAGGTCTGGGCCGTGGAGTTACCCGCCGGACACTCCTTGCCGTAGATGTCGTGCCCGCCGGTGTACTCGTGGTTTCCGGTCACCGGCGTCATACGGTCGTTCACCCGACCCCACGACGGGGTGTACGAGACCTCGAAGTCAGCAGCGTCGTCGCAGAAGTACTGAAAGTCGCCGAGGCCGAGGACGTCGGTCACTGAGGAGTCAGCCACCAGGACGTTGGAGACCTGCATCTGCTGACACTTCGTCGACGTGCCCAGCCCATTGTGGAACGAGGGGTTGTCGCTGTCGCAGGCGAAGTCACCGACGGCGGCGATCGTCGTGGTCGGCACCAGTTCGGTCACAACAGCAGTTGCCGCCTGAGGTCCCTGCACCCAAAGGGCGGGGAGGGCGGCAGCCATCGCCACCAGCAGCGCTAGCCTTCGCCAGCGAATTGCACTCATTGTTTCCACTCCCGATTTGGCACCGCAACACCCTGCGCGAACGATACCCCGCAGGGGGCGTATTGCGGCATTCGGCAGGAGACTTCTTCGCTCGAGTTGGCGGGTCTCATCTCGCAGTGATCGCTTGGTCACTCAGGGCCACGAGAACGGAGGCCGTCGGACCTTCGAACCCTCTGGCGCCACCAATCCGGCATCGGATTGAATGCCCGTCGGAGGCTGCCCATGACCACGCCACAACGCGACGACTTCTTCACGCTGGTTCACAAGGCCCTGCGCGGTGGGTTGCTCACCCTGTACGTCGAGGCCGGACGCCTCGACTGGCAGGACGCCGATGTCGTTGCCGAGTACGCGCGGCGCTGGGACCGAATCGTCACCCTCTTCCGCAGCCACGCGGTCGTCGAGGACACCTACATCTGGCCGCTGCTCGAGGCCAAGCGCCCCGGCGCCGTCGCGCAGATGGGTATCGCGCACGAGCCGGTCGAGTCCGACCTCGACGTGGTCGACGCCGCGATGCAGGTGGCCGTCAAGATGCCCACGCACGCCAACGGCCTGACGTTCTACCGCGCACTCGGCTGGTTCACCGCCGACATGCTCGATCACCTCGGCGCCGAGGAGCCCGCCGTGATGGAGATGCTGTGGGCCACCTGCACAGACGAAGAGATCGGACGCGTCCGCGCCCAGTTCATGTCGACGATGGATCCCCAGGAGTCGGCGTGGACGTTCGAGCTGATCCTGACGACGTCCAGCCGGGTGGAGCAGCTGGCCGTGGTCGGCGGGATGCACGCGGTGATGCCCGCCGAGGCGTTCGCCGGGTGGCTCGGTGGCCTGTCGAAGGTGCTGCCGCCCGAGGCGAACGCTCAGCTGATCAGCGTCGTCGACGAGGTCGCCGGCGGCTAGGTCGTCTCGCGCCGTCCGGCCATTGACCGCCGGGGGGCGGCGGGAGGAAGGTAGGCCCCCCGACCAGAGGAGACCCACATGGCATCTCTCGCAACCCACAGCATCAGCACCCCGCACGAGACCAGGCCGTTCGCGGCGAATGGCCACATCGACGTGGTCACCGTTGGCGACTTCACCATGGGAAAGGGAGTCTTCGAGGCGGGCTGGCGCTGGTCGAACGACGTCAAGCCGATCGCGGGGACCGACGCGTGCATGGGCAATCACACCGGGATCTGCACCGCAGGAGCCATGACCGTTCGCATGGACGACGGCACCGAGCTGACGATCAGCGCCGGCGACGTGTTCACCATCCCACCCGGCCATGACGCCTGGACCGTTGGCGACGAAGCGTGCGTGTTGTACGACACCGGTGTCGCGGGCTACGCCAAGCCGAGCT
Organism: Actinomycetes bacterium; assembly: GCA_024644345.1. GTDB lineage: Bacteria > Actinomycetota > Actinomycetes > JAHEKZ01 > JAHEKZ01 > JAHEKZ01. The sequence goes on from JAHELE010000042.1 coordinate 15,652, forward strand.
GATCCGGCCCCAGCCCCGGTCACGATTCGCGCAGTGGTCCTTGCCAGGGACACCCCTGCACTCGATCATTGAGCTGCCCGGCCCAACGGCTGGGATCAGCGCTCTTGGGGGAACATGCGCATCGTGACCAGGCTGGTCGCCGCACTCGCACTGCTCGTACCGGTGGCGGTCGCGCCGCAGGCGTCCGCTGCCGTGTGGGACGACGACGCCGGCTTGGTCTTCTTCGGGCGCGGCTACTCCGAGCCGACGCAGTACGCAGACGCGTTCAACGCGCTCGAGGGCCGCACGCTCACCACTATCGCGGGAACCAGCGGCCACTTCTGCGCCATCGACGAGAGTGGCCAAGCCTTCTGCTGGGGCGAGGCCGGAACCGGTCGCCTGGGCACCGGCGCCCGGCCGTTTCCCCCCGACGGCCCGTCGGCGGTCAGCACCTCGAACGCGTTGGCCGGCAAGACTCTCGTCGACATCGATGGTGGGGGTGACCACACCTGTGCGGTCGACGATGCCGGGCAGGCGTACTGCTGGGGCCGCAACAGAGAGGGGCAACTCGGCCACCCGAACGGCCCTCGTACCGAGTACTCGCCAGTGAAGGCGTTTCAACGGCCCCTGCCGGACGGTGTCGGGTTTGTCGACGTCACAACGGGTGACTTGCATAGCTGTGCGCTCAGCAACGCGGGCGATGCCTATTGCTGGGGACGCAACTACGCCGGGCAGCTCGGAACGGGCGATCGACAGGACGCCGACCGTCCTACCCGCGTGAAGCCCGGCGACATCGGTGGTCGCCGACTGATAGCGATCGACGCCGGGGCTAGCGACACGTGCGCGGTCGATACCAAGGGGCGCGCCTACTGCTGGGGCGAGAACGTCGATGGACAGCTCGGCAATGGGGGCCAGCGGAACGTGCGCGTGCCCACCAAGGTCGCCGGCACCGGGCCGAACGGTCTGCCGATAGCCGCCGTCTCAGCCGGTGGCACGCACACCTGCGCCTCCACCCGAGACGGTCGACCGTTCTGCTGGGGTTCGAACACTTTCAACCAGGTCAGCCCGTCGGACCGCGGCGCGTTCGACAAGCCGCACAAGATCGCGACCGGTCGCGTGAGCGAGATCTCCGCAGGCACCTGGTACACCTGCGCCGTTGAAACCACCGACATCTACTGCTGGGGCCGCAACTCCTCCGGCCAGATCGGCGACGGCACCAAGGACCGGGCCACGGTGCCGACCAAGGTCGAGAGCCCGGGAGGAGGGCTCAACGGCACCGAGCCAGCGCACGTCCAAGCCACCTACAGCACAACCTGCGCCATGGACGCCGCGGGCGTGGCGTTCTGCTGGGGGACGCAGGGGTCGTGGATGACCGGTCGCACCTGGCGCCCGGCGCTGACCCCGAAACCGGTGGCCGCGGAGCCCACCGGCCTCGACGGGGCGACGCTCACCGACCTCACCGATTCGGGCTTCAGCTGGTGCGCCATGCGCAGCCCCACCCAACCCACCTGCTGGAGCGAAGGCCCGTTCACCGGCCCCACCTACAACAGGCTTCGCGGCACCTTCCGTGACGTCCCGACCGACGGGGCGATCGGCGGGGCACCGTTGCACTCGCTCGACTCAGGTACCGAGACCGCCTGCGCGCTGGACGACACCGGCAAGGCCTACTGCTGGGGAAGCGGAGCACTCGGGGTGGCGGGCGTCTACTCGTCACGCGACCCGGTAGCTGTTGACACGTCAGGCGCCCTGGCCGACAAGACGCTCGTCGACATCGCCACCGATGAGGACCACACATGTGCGGTCGACGATGCCGGCAAGGCGTACTGCTGGGGCGAGGACAACTTCGGCGAGGTGGGCAACGGCGACGGTCGTTCGACGCAGGTGCCCGAGAAGGTGGTCGGCAAGGGCGTCCTGAAGGGCGAGGTGCTGGTCGCCATCGAGACCAGCATGTACAACACCTGCGCGCTCAGCGACGACGGCGATGTCTTCTGTTGGGGTGGCTGGCTCGGCGACGGCAGCGGTACGACGAGTCAGACGCCGGTACGCACCGACCTGTCGAAGGTCTCCCCTGGCGAGACCGTCACCAGCCTGCACGGTGCGCACGACACTCCCTGCTTCATCACGGACGCCGGACACGCCTACTGCTGGGGCAGCAGCTACACCGGCCAGACGGGAACCGGCAAGGTGACCGGCTCGGTGATCCGCCCCAATCCGGTGGTGCGCGATGGCGTCCTGTCGGGCGTCGAGCTAACCGACCTCGTCATGCCGAACAACCGGGCGATGTGCGGGCTCAGCACTGAGGGGCGCATCTACTGCTGGGGCGACGATCAGTACGGCGTCCTCGGCAACGGCGACTTCGACGGTAAGAGCTCGGTGCCGGTCGCGGTGATCGACGACGGGGTGCTCGCCGGGGCGGTCGTCACTGACCTGGGTGCCAGCGAAGACGCAGTCTGGGCGGTCGTCGAGCAGGCTGGGCCGTAGCGTCCGCGACGAGGTCAACAGGGTGTATCGGCTGCTGCTACCGAGTGCGACGAGTGTCCCCCACACGGGTGCCTGACTGGTCAGAACGCGTACACAGCCTGGTCTTCCAGGTTAGCGTCCCCCGACCCATCACACCGCCGTCGGTCCAGGGGGACGCGTGCGCCTGCTTCGCGTTGCCGCGCTGTCGGCCGTCGCCGTGGCGATCGCGGTCACAGGAACCGGCACACCCGCCGGCGCGGCGCCTCCCACCCCGTGGGACGACGACGGCGGCCTGGTCTTCGCCGGCGACAACGCCGAAGAGCCCACTGCTCCCCGTGATGTCTGGTCGGCCCTGCACAACCGCACGATCACGACGCTCGGCACCGGCGGCGCCGGACGCCACACGTGCGCGCTCGACTCCAACGGCAAGGCGGTCTGCATCGGATACTCCGGACGCGGCCAGCTCGGCCTGGGCACGAAGTACGACACGAGCAGCGCCGCTGCCGTCACAACTGACGGTGTGCTGCGCCGCAAAACCCTGACCGGAATCAGCACCGGCACCCATCACACCTGCGCGGTGGCCACCAACGGCAAGGCTTACTGCTGGGGAGCCAGCAACCGCGGCCAGGTCGGTAGCGGCTCCACCCGACGAAGCTTCTACGACCCGACAGCGGTCGACACCAGCGGCGTCCTTGGTGGCAAGACGCTGACCGCGGTCACCGCCGGGGGCGAGCACTCGTGCGCGCTCGCCAGCAACGGCAAGGCCTACTGCTGGGGCCGGGGCAGCACGGGCCAGCTCGGCAACGGCGTCACGTCGGACGCGAGGCGTCCGGTGGCCGTCGACACCAGCGGTGTGCTCAACGGCAAGACGCTGGTCGCGATCGATGCCGGTACCAACCACACTTGCGCGGTCGCCAGCACCGGCGCGGCGTACTGCTGGGGAGCCGGCGCGCAGGGCCAGCTCGGCAACGGTTCCACGGCCACGTCAGCGGCTCCCGTGAAAGTGACCGGCACAGGCGCGAACCTGCCGCTCGACACCATCTCTGCCGGTCTGGGCCACACCTGTGCCTCGAGCAACGGCTCCATCTACTGCTGGGGCGACAACGCCCAGGGCCAGCTGGGTCTGGGCGACACCGCGCGACGCACCACTCCCATTCGCGTTGAGCCACTGGTCAACTGGGGCACGGTCAGCCTCACCACCGGCGACGCCCACACCTGTGCGCTCACCCACAACCGGTACGTCTACTGCTGGGGCAGCAACGACTCCGGGCAGCTCGGCACCGGCGACCGCACCAGCTCACTGGTACCCGTCGAAGCGAACTCCGGCGACATCGGCAACGACTTGCTGGACGCCGTTGTCGCCACGAGCAACGGCACCTGCGGGCTCGGATTCGGCGGCGACGTCTACTGCTGGGGGCCGCGCGAGGTCTACCTCCCCGGTACCGGTGCGTACGCGACAGCTCCGACGAAGGTGACGTCCGATCCGACGCTGCTCGACGGCAAGGTGATCCGGCAGCTGACTGACGACGCGATGCACACCTGCGCACTCACCGGGGCGGGGGCTGCCTACTGCTGGGGGTACGGCGCCCAGGGCCAGCTCGGGCTCGGCTCGCGCAGCAGCAACTACCGTCCGCAGCCGGTGCTGACATCCGGTGCCCTGAGTGGCGTCAAGCTGCGTGCGATCACTGCTGGCGAGTACCACACGTGCGCGGTCAGCGGCGCGGGCAAGGCGTACTGCTGGGGCGCGGGCGAGGCCGGACAGATCGGCGACAGCAACGCTCGGTCGCGTATCGCGCCACGGGCGGTCGACACGTCAGGTGTGCTGAAGGGCAAGACGCTGGTCGACATCACAGCTGGCGACGTCTACACCTGCGCAGTCGACACCGCCGGAGCGGCGTACTGCTGGGGCGCCGGCGGTCAGGGGCAGCTTGGAAACGGAACCATGAGTACGTCGACAACGCCTGTACGCGTCTCGACGGCTGGTGCGCTCAACGGCAAGACGCTCGTCGCCATCGAGGCCGGGTACGCGCATGTCTGCGCACTCGACTCGGCCGGTGCCGTCTACTGCTGGGGAAACAACGTCTACGGCGAGCTGGGCAACGGCGGCGCGAAGAACAGCGCCACGCCCGTCGCCGTCGACGTCAGCGGAACGCTCGCCGGTAAGACCGTGACCGACGTCTCGGCCGGTGACTCGACCACCTGTGTGGTCAGCAGCGCGGGAAAGGTCTACTGCTGGGGTGACGGTGCCGCCGGTCAGCTAGGCGACGGCACCACCGGCTCGCGGAACCCGACGCCGCATGCTGTCGACTCGTCGGGCGTCCTTGCGGGCGTCTCGGTCACAGACGTGTCGGTGGGTGGACGTTCGGTGTGCGTGGTCAGCGCCGCTGACCACGCCTACTGCTGGGGCAGCTCGTCCAGCGGCCAGCTGGGTTACGGCGGCTACCGCACCCAGACGCGTCCCGTGGCGATGTACACCGGGGGAACGCTGTCGAATGCCCGGGTGACGCAGGTGGCCACCGGCCGCGCAACGTGGCTGGTGACCGCGCAGCGCTGACGCGCCGAGCGACGTTGACCGGGCGCTCAGGGACGCAATTGCACGCCGGGGTGCAATTCCGTCCACGATCGGACTCCGGGGGACGACGATCGGACGCCGGCCGGGTGAATGCCGGCATTCGGTGGGGATCTGGGGCGGCCAAGCCTCTAGTATTCGCTCGGACATCACGACAGGGCCCTGCCTGGGCACCTTCCACAGCCGTCAAGGCTTCGACCGGGTCAGGGACATATGCATCGTCGTCGGCTTCTCGCTGTGAGCTGGGGGCGGCGGTGGGAATCTTGGTCCACCCGCGCCTCGTCCGCAGACACCGCTGAGAGTGGTCCTACGCCGCCGTCCCTGGCGACACCACGCGGACGCCGTGAGCGGCACATGCGTCAACGAGTCTTCGGTCGTACGTGATGACGCCCTCGAGCCGATCGCTGGCCGCCAAAGCCGTGGCCAGGTGCACCGCGTCCAACGACCGCAGGATTCGGGGGTCCAGCTCGGCCGCTCGCTCAGAGATGTCGCTCGTCACCGCGATCAGCGTCACCGCGGCCAGTCGTGACCGTGCCTCGACCAGGGCCTGTTCAGAGTGCCGTCGAGCGGTGCGTAGT
>JAHELE010000043.1 GCA_024644345.1 Actinomycetes bacterium
GCCGTGGGTGCGGGGTTCCTTTTCGCCAAGGGATTCAGGTTGTCTGCGCTCGACGACTACCGCACCGGATACGCCATCGGTTCAGTGGGTTTCCCGAGCGGGCAACGAGTGGATGGTTGTCGCGATGCCATGGAGAAGCTCTACAACCCGCAAGATGAGAAGCCTGGGTGGGGCGAGTTTCTGGTGGGATGTGCTGACGGAGCTGCCGGTGATCCGGGCGTGCCCTGGTACGGCCTCCGGGACCGGTTGTGGGGCGTCAACGGGCTCGACTGATCACACCGCCTCGGGGTCTCCGGTGTCGTCGAAGCGACCGGAGGCAAGACGTTCGAGTGGTTCCCCGGTCAGGCGGTTGACGGTCCAGTCGTCCATCGAGATGGCACCGATCCGCTTGTAGAACTCGACGGCGGGATTCCAGTCGAGCACCCACCAGTCGAGTCGCGGGTAGCCGCGTTCGACGCAGATCTGCGCGAGGTGCTGCAACAGTGCTTTGCCGTATCCAAGGCCGCGGTACTGCTCGCGGACATAGAGGTCGTCGAGGTAGATCGAGTGCTTGGCGGTCCAGGTGAAGAAGTTCCGGAACCAGATCGCCATGCCAGCAATCTCCCAGTGTGCGTCGCCCGCATCCGCTTCAGCGTCCGGGTGATGTTCCAGGATTGAGCACCACACTGCAGGCTCGTCGCAGAAGAGCGCCTCGGTGAACAGCTCCACGCTCGACTGCACCTCATGCCGGGCCTTCTCGTACTCGGCAAGCTCGCAGACCATCGCGAAGATCTCGGGGACGTCATCGGGGCGCGCGCCACGAATCCGGTGTGTCGTCATGCTCAGATCATGACGTAGGGCGGGTCCGACGATGTCGGGGCCCGCCCTACGGCAGTGATTGCGGTGGGAGTGCCGTCAGGCCTTCTTGGTCTCCCAGAAGATCGTCGAGATCTCGTCGATCTTGCCGAGCAGCTGGTCGGCTACGGCCACGTCGGTGCTGCCCTTGGTGCCACCTGCCCCGGCAAGCTTGGTGGCCTCGTTGAAGAGGCCGTTCAACTGCGGGTACTTCTCGAAGTGCGGGGGCTTGAAGTAGTCGGTCCAGAGCACCCACAGGTGCTCCTTGACCATGTTCGAACGCTCTTCCTTGATGGAGATGGCGCGTGCCTTGAAGTCGGCGTCGTCGCTGCCGTGGTACTTCTCCATGCACGCCTTCACTGACTCTGCCTCGATCTTGGCCTGGGCAGGGTCGTAGACGCCGCACGGCAGGTCGCAGTGGGCACTGACCTCGGCGATGAGCCGGAAAGCCATGGGTGGGTCCTTTCGACGCGGGTCTTGGATGTCAGCGACACTACCCCCCATGTCCAAGGCACGCAGATCCCCCTCGCAGCGCCATCTGGGGCTGGTTGTGGCCGGGCACGCGCTGGTACGGGTGCGCGGGGTGTCCATGGAGCCGACGCTTGGCGACGGCCACCTGCTGCTCGTACGGGTGGGCTCGCACATTGCTGCCGGTGACCTGGTTGTGGTGCATCTGCCCGAGCGGGAGGGTCTGGCGGTCAAGCGAGCGGTGCGGCTGGACGCCGATGGCTGGTGGGTCGAGCGCGACAACCCCAAGGCCGGTGTTGACTCGTGGAGCGTCGGTGCTATTGCCATCGACGACGTGGTGGCCAAGGTGGCGACGCGGGTCTGGCCACCGCGGCGCATCCAGCCCCCCGGTCGGCTGTGACACCATGTACGCGCTGACGATCGCCCACCGAAAGCGTGCTCTGTGACCTCCTCTGACCTGCCCGTCGACCCCGTCTTCGCTCTTCATCGCGGCGGCAAGATCGAAATGCGGTCGACTGCGCGAGTTCGGGACCGTGAGGGACTGTCGCTGGCCTATACGCCTGGCGTCGCCAAGGTGTGTGAGGCGATCGCGGCCGATCCTGGGCTTGCCGACACGTACACCTGGCGCTCGCACGTCGTCGCTGTCGTGTCCGATGGCACGGCAGTGTTAGGACTCGGCGACATTGGTCCCCTAGCAGCCCTTCCAGTGATGGAAGGCAAGGCGCTGCTCTTCAAGGACTTCGGGGGCGTCGACGCCGTGCCCATCGTGCTCGACACCACGGATGTCGACGAGATCGTCGAAACTGTGGTGCGGCTCGCCCCAAGCTTTGGCGGCATCAATCTCGAAGACATCAGCGCACCGCGCTGCTTCGAGATCGAGCGCACGCTGCAGGAACGGCTCGACATCCCGGTGTTCCATGACGACCAGCACGGAACGGCCATTGTCGTTCTGGCCGCCCTCGAGAATGCCACCCGTCTCATACAGCGTCCGCTCTCTGACCTGCGGGCCGTGGTGTCGGGGGCCGGTGCCGCCGGTGTGGCAGTCACGAAGATCCTGCTGGAGGCCGGCATCGGCGATATTGCTGTCGGTGACAGCAAAGGGATCATTCACCGCGGTCGTGCCGATCTGGAGGGCATGAAGCAGCGCATCGCGGATGCGACAAACACCGCTGGGCTTACTGGCTCGATCGAGGAGGCGATGCGTGGTGCCGATGTGTTCATCGGCGTCTCCTCGGGGCGGGTCTCGGAGGCAGCCGTGGCGTCGATGTCTCCGGACGCGATGGTCTTCGCCCTCGCCAACCCAGACCCCGAGGTGGACCCGTCGGTCGCCGCGAAGTACGCGAAGGTGGTGGCCACCGGACGCAGCGACTACCCGAACCAGATCAACAACGTGCTCGCCTTCCCCGGCATCTTCAAGGGGGCCCTCGAGGTGGGAGCGACGCAGATCACCAAGGGCATGAAGCTTGCGGCCGCGAAGGCCTTGGCGGACGTGGTCGGAGACGACGTCGCCACCGACCACGTGATTCCGAGCGTGTTCGACCAGCGAGTCTCACCATCGGTGGCCGAAGCGGTGGCCAAGGCCGCTCGCGAGGACGGAGTGCTGCGCCCGCGCCACTGACGCCGCCGCCAGCGGCGCGTTCACGACACCCATCTGTGCTTTCAGTCCCCGAGGTAGTCGGCAACGTGCCAAAAATCGTTCTCCCCGCCACCGAGTGCCCTCCAGCAGCCCGCTGTGAAAGCAGTACTTGACTCGTTGTACGAACCCGACCCGCCATAGAGGCCTTCTGCCATCCTCCTACAGGTCTGGTATTGGTCGCCGCGGGACACCACGCGGTCCGCGCCTGCGGAGTAGCCATCGCGGAAGTCGTCCATTAACCACACCTTGGCATCGTGCGCCCATGCACCCATGACCAGACTGAGTAGGACGAGCACGGCGAGCGACCAACCGACCAGGGCACCCCGCCCCATCACCGACAGGCCCTCGGACAGGTGGCTGGAGGTTACTGCTGCTGGTGACATCCCGCGGGGGGTCGACGACTCCATGTGCGTGATCGTCTCACTAGCAACCTTTGCCTGTCAGGTGCTTGTTCGCCCTTGCTCCACACGCGTGACGGCACGCGGCGCCCAAGTGAGCACTAGGTACGTCTCGGCCCGTCGAATGCCCCCGATTTGTACCCAGGTCTCACATAGGCAAGAACGGCCGGCCACGGCGGTGGTGGTCGCTACTCCGGGTCGGTGACGTCAGCGATCTGCGCATCGAGCGCGGCCAGTGCCGGGTTGGCATCCACCGCGATGGCGGTGTTGTTGACGCCGGCCCCCAGAGTGATCTCGCGTCCGGTGAGCAATGAATCGGCGATCACCGGCAGAGCAGTCTTAGCCCCAAAGGGGGTGATCGTGCCCCTCCTGTACCCGGTTACCGCCAGAGCTTCGTCGGCATCGGGCATCGAAAGCCGGCTCACGCCCAGCAGTGTCCGAAGCTTGGGCCAGCTGATCACCCGGTCTCCGGGTACCAGAACGAAGACGAAGTCACCCTTGCCGCGACGAACAACCATCGTCTTGACCACGTCAGCGGGCTTGACGCCGCGGGCTACGGCCGCCTCGGCCAGGCTGCTGACAGAACCGTGTCGGATGACCCGGTGCGGAAGTCCCAGTTGCTCCGCGGCCGCGGCCCCCGGCGGGTGATCGTCGGTCGTCACAGTAATGCCGGGACGACCCCGGCCACCAGACGGGCGAACGCGTCGATGTCTTCCTCGGTGGTGTCCCACGAGCACATCCACCGCACCTCGTTGCGTGCCTCGTCCCAGGCGTAGAACGGGTAGGCCGCTTGAAGCTTGGGAATGGCTTGCTCGGGCAGGATCGCGAAGACGCCATTGGCCTGCACGCGTTGCGTGATGGTGACGCCCGGAATGTCGACCACAGCGTCGTGCAGGCGTTGAGCCATGGCATTGGCGTGGGCGGCGTTGTGACGCCACAGGTCATTCTCGAAAAGGGCCAGAAACTGCGCCGATATGAATCGCATCTTGCTCGAGAGCTGCATTCCCTGCTTGCGGATGAACGGCGTGCTCTCGGCCAGCTCGGGTCGGAAGAACACCACTGCCTCGCCACCCATGAGTCCGTTCTTGGTGCCTCCGAAGGAGAGCACGTCGACGCCGGCGTCAGCGGTCGTCTCGCGGATCTCGACACCGAGCGAGACGGCAGCATTCGAGATCCGGGCGCCATCCATGTGCAAGTACATGTCGAGCTCGTGCGTGGTGTCAGCGATCGCCTTCACCTCGTCGACGGAGTAGAGCGTTCCGAGCTCGGTGGACTGGGTGATCGACACCACGGTCGGCTGGACGTGGTGGACATCGCCGCGTCCGATGTACGCGTCGCGGATCATCGTGGGTGTGAGTTTGCCGTCAGGGGTCGGGACATCCCAGAGCTTGCTGCCGAGGAAGCGCTCGGGGGCCCCGCACTCGTCCCAGTTGATGTGCGCGTTCTGGCTGCAGATCACGTTCTGCCACGGGCGCAGCAGCGACTGCAGAGCGGTGACATTGGCGCCGGTGCCGTTGAAGACGAAGAACACCTCGACCTGCTCACCGAGCAGGTCCCGGAAGCGGTCGACGGCTTCTGCGGTGTAGGGGTCGTCACCGTAGGAGACGACGTGGCCGCTGTTGACCTCTGCCATCTTGGCGAGGACGTCCGGATGGACGCCTGCGTAGTTGTCGCTGGCGAAGCCGCGGTGGCTCACGAGGGTCCTCCGGAGTAGAGGCGGATGCGTTGTCCGTTCATCTTGGCCCCTGCTTCGGATGAGAGGTACACCAGGGCATCGGCGATTTGCTCTGCCGGGACGAAGGCACCCCAGTCCTTGTCAGGGTTCTTCGCCCGCATTGCCGGCGTCAAGATGGCGGGAACGACCACGACGTTGGCCGTCGCCGCCGACCCCTTGAAGCCGTTGGCGAGGGCCAGTACCACGGCCTCGGAGGCTGCCTTGGCGGTGGCGTAGGCCGCGTTCTTGCTGGTGGGCGCCTGGGCCTCTTTGGCCGAGATGATCGCGAACCGGCCTTGCTCGGATGTCTGCAGAGGCTCGGCAAAGGCCCGGGCGACGTGGACGGTGGTGCGGACCAGCAGGTTGTGCAGCCACTCCCAGTCGTCCAGCGACTGTTCCTGCAGTGGCACCCCACCCCGCCAGCCCCCCACCAGATGCCAGACAGCGTCGATCGGCGCTGTCGCAGTCACCTGCGCCGCGAACGCGGTGCACGCATCAGGGTCAAGCAGGTCGACGGCGTGAGTGCTCTCGACGGCAGCACCATGGTCGGCGGCAAGAGCGTCGAGCCGCTCCTGTGCGACGTCGACGAGGACCAGACGGGCACCGGCTGCCGACGCCGCCGCCACGACGGTTGGGCCGAGCCCTCCTGCGGCGCCGGTCACAAGGACCCGACGTCCGGCCAGCGAGGTCACGCTGCCTCCTTGCTGGACGACTCGATTGTGGGGAGCAGCTTGGCGCCGAGGGACTGGTAGAACATGCTGAGCGGGAACTCGTCGGGGTTCACCAGGTTCACCCACGCCTTGTGGTCTGCCTCGTCCCGACCGGCCCTGGCCTCCGGCGTCCACTGCGACGCGAGGTTCGGCTGCACGTACGTGCTCACGAGGTCGTGTGCGGCAATCCAGTAGCGCACCTTCGAGCTGCTGATGCCGGTGCGGTACAGCGCCTCGATCTCCAGGCGCAGCCCGTCGACCGCCTCAGGCAGCCGATCCCAGTCAATCGTGAGGGTGTTGTTGCGCCAGGTGAGCACACCCAGTCCGTGCAGGTAGCCGAAGAGGATCTGCCCGGCGAGGCCGTCGTAGTTGCGCACGCGTCCACCGGTCAGTGGGAAGCGGAAGAGGCGATCGAACAGGACGCCGTACTGCACGTACTCGGCAAAGGGGAACTCGCCCGCCAGCTCTCCTGCCTGGTGGAACGCGGTGAGGTCGCAGCGCAGCTCTTCCAGCGAGTACATCCAGAAGGGCAAGCGCTGACGAATCATGAACGGGTCGAAGGGGAGCTCGCCGTGGCTGTGCGCCCGGTCGTGGATGAGATCCCACAGCTCGAACATGTCGCGTGTCATGGGCTCGCTGGCCAGAAGGGCCGCGACCGTGGGGGGAAGGTCGAGCCCGGTGACCTGAACGGCCTCGCCGACGACGCGCTGGTACCGAGCGGCCTCGCGATCGCAGAAGATGCCCCCGAAGGTGTTCGCTGCTTCGCCGATCACGCTGATCGTCTCGGGGAAGAACACCGCGCACTCGCTGTCGTAGCCGGACGTGTTGTCGACCAGATGGACCGGCACGAACTTGTCGTTGGCGAACTCGGTCGACTCGAGCTCAGCGATCCAGGCTGGCCACGGCACGCGAACGATGAGCGCCTCGAACCGCACGTCGAGGGAGCCGTTGGGCGTGTACATCGGGAAGAACGCCAGGTGCTCGACGCCATCGGCTCGTTGCTGCTCGGGACGGAAGAATGTCAGTGCCGGCCCGAAGTTGGGCTTGCCGCAGCCGTCGGCTACCCAGGACTCCAGGTCTCGGACGGTTTGCTGCAGGTACTCGTTCTGATGGGGGAAGAGCGGAGCCAGTCCACCCAGGGCTGCGCTGATCCGACCCGTCAGCAGACGCACGTCCTCAACGGGTGTCTGCGAGAGATCGACCGTTGCGTCGGTGGCCTGCAGACTGCGGAGCTCTTCGGTGGCTGATTTGAGCTCGACCCAGTGGGGGTCGTCGGCAGCCGCCGACGCGGGGCGGTCGACCTGCGACGCGAAGGTCGGAAGTGCGGTCCAGTAGACGAGGTTCGTCCAGAGCTGGGCGTGGTCGAACGAGTCGATGCAGTCGTCGCCGAACAGGTCGGAGTCGGCTGCCACCACGACGCGTCCGTTCCCTGCGGTCGTGGCCGCCAGTAGCGGGGCGGACGCGGGGGCCGCGGTTGCGCTGGATCGAGCCAGGACAGTGGCGTCCGGGTCGGGGGACAGCGAGCCGGCACGGTAGAAGACGAGCTCGTCGACGTCGGCCAGGACGGGATGGCCAGGGTTCAGCTGGGATGTGATCCAGCTCGGGGCCTGGTGGTGCTGCTGGTAGTCCTGAACGGTGCTGTGCTCGACAGAGATGCCGAAGCCCGCCGCGATCTGCGCCAGATTGCTGTCGTACTTGTCCTGCTCGGACTCGGCGAGGATCACGAGCCCGCCCCCCGCTTCGACGAACCCGCGGATCGCGGCAATCTCGGCGTCGTCGTAGTGCGCCGAGCCAACGCCAGTCGTCGCTTCGAACTTGGGGTCGCTGGCGTGGGGGAGCACGAGGACGGAGACTCCGGCGAGGACCTCCGCAGTCAGTCGCCCGTCGACCAGCGGCTCGACGACGAAGTCGCGACGCCGAAGCAGCTCGGCGGCCTTCGCGTACGAGCTGTCGCCGGGGTGAGCCGGCTGCATGACGGCCGCGACGTCCGGCCGGATGGACCAGGCCTGCTGATGAGCCTCGTCGACGAGGACGCGGACGGATGCGGGGCGAATGACGGTCACGATGGCTCCTCAAGGGGGGACGGAGAATCGGTCATCAAAGGGTCTATTGGGTGGCGATTCTTCGGCCTCCACTCTATCTGACCGGAAGATTGCCCTCCAAATCGCCTCATGGCGACACGTGCGTCGAGCTACTCCTCGTCGTCGGCGCGGGCCAGCCAGGTGGCCAACCGCTCGACCGGCACCTCGAAGTCGGGGTTCAGGTCGACGAAGACCTGCAGCTGCTCGGCGAGCCAGGCGAGCGAGACCTGCTCGCGACCGCGCCTGGCGACGAGCTCTTCGATCCCGCGGTCGGTGAAGTACACGGGCGGCTCTAGGACGCGGAGAAGGCGCGTTCGACCAGCTCGCGCTGTTCGCGTTCGTGGGCGTGGGCCGACCCGGTGGCCGGTGACGAGCTGGCCGGTCGGGTGATCGGGCGGATCACCTGGCCGAGCGCCTCGGTGAGAGCCAGCCCCATGAACGGCCAGGCCCCCTGGTTGGCCGGCTCCTCTTGCACCCACCGAAGCTCGGCATGGCCGTACTTGGCGATCGCCCGGAAGGTCTCGTTGGTCGGCAGTGGGTACATCCGCTCCACACGCACGATCGCAGTGTCGGTCTGGCCACTCGCCTCACGATGCTTGAGCAGGTCGTAGTAGACCTTGCCGCTGCAGAGCAGGACGCGTCGAACGCCGTCAGCCGCGACGGTGTCGTCGGGGAAGACCGGGTTGAAGTGACCGGACGTGAAGTCGGAGGCGGCCGAAGCACTCGCCTTGAGCCGCAGCATCGACTTCGGAGTGAAGACCACCAGGGGACGCCGGACCGGTGACAGGGCCTGCCAGCGCAGCAGGTGGAAGTAGTTCGCCGGCGTCGTCAGGTTGGCGATCGTCATGTTGTCCTGGGCGCACAGCTGCAGGAAGCGCTCGATTCGCGCCGAGGAGTGGTCTGGCCCCTGCCCCTCGTGGCCGTGCGGAAGAAGGAGGACCAGTCCGGACTTCTGCCCCCACTTCTGCTCACCAGGGGCCATGAACTCGTCGATGATGGTCTGCGCGCCGTTGGCGAAGTCGCCGAACTGCGCCTCCCACATCACGAGTGCGTCGGGGCGCGCAATGCTGTATCCGTACTCGAAGCCCATCGAGGCGAACTCCGACAAGGGGGAGTCGTACACGTAGAGCTTGGCGCCCTGTTCGTAGCACCGCTTCAGCGGCTTGTACGCCCACCCGGTCTCACGGTCGATGATGACCATGTGACGTTGGCCAAAGGTGCCGCGACGCGAGTCCTGACCTGCAAGCCGAACCGACGTTCCGTCGGTGAGGAGCGTTCCGATGGCCAACGTCTCGCCCATGGCCCAGTCGATGGTGTCCTCCTTCACCATCGTGGCCCGGCGCTGCAGCTGAGGGGCGAGCCGGGGGTGGACGGTGAAACCGTCGGGAAGTCGCAGCTGCGTCTGGACCACACGTTCGACCGCCTCCGGTGACACGGCGGTCACGACGTCACGCTCGGGGGTCTGGGGTGCGAGGGTCACCTCACCGCGCTGCTCGACCTCTGAGGGGGGCTCGACGGTCTCGTCCATGCTCTCGGCGGCCTCACGCGTCTCGCGGAAGACCTTCTCGAGCTGCTCCTGGTAGTCGCGCAGCGCTTCCTCTGCTTCTTCCACCGTGATGTCGCCGCGTCCGATCAGAGCCTCGGTATAGATCTTGCGAGTGGAGCGCTTGGCGTCGATCAGGTTGTACATCAGAGGCTGGGTCAGCGACGGGTCGTCGGCCTCGTTGTGTCCGCGCCGGCGGTAACAGACCAAGTCGATGACGACGTCCTTCTTGAAGGCCTTGCGGAACTCGTAGGCCTCTTGCGCCACTCGGACGACCGCTTCGGGGTCGTCGCCGTTGACGTGGAAGATAGGTGCCTGAACTGCGCGTGCCACGTCTGTGGCGTAGACACTGGAGCGTGCGGCGGCCGGCGCGGTCGTGAACCCCACTTGGTTGTTGACGACGACATGGACGGTGCCGCCGGTGCGGTAGCCGCGCAGCTGCGAGAGCTCGAGGGTCTCTGCGACAACACCCTGGCCCGCGAACGCGGCATCCCCGTGCATCAGGAGCGGAAGAACGGTGAATCCCGACTCACCGAGCCCGAGGAGGTCCTGCTTTCCGCGGACGAACCCCTCCAGGACGGGACTGACCGCCTCGAGGTGGCTGGGGTTGGAGACCAGTGACACGTCGATGGCGGAGCCGTCCGGCGCCGAGAACGTTCCCTCGGCACCGAGGTGGTACTTGACGTCGCCCGACCCCTGGACGGCTTCAAGGTCGAGATTGCCCTCGAACTCGCGGAAGATCTGTGCGTACGACTTGCCGACGATGTTGGCGAGCACATTGAGGCGGCCGCGGTGCGGCATCCCGATGGCGACCTCGTCCAGCCCGTCCTGGGCGGCCGACGTGATGAGCTCGTCGATGAGCGGGATGACCGATTCGCTTCCCTCGAGCGAGAACCTCTTCTGCCCCACGTACTTGGTCTGCAGAAACGCCTCAAAGGCTTCGGCGGCGTTCAGGCGCCGAAGGATATGGAGCTGCTCTTGGGCCGTCGGCCGCTGGTGTGGCCGTTCGAAGCGAGCCTGGATCCACTGACGCTGCTCGGGGTCCTGGATATGCATGTACTCGATGCCGAGCGTCCTCGAGTACGAGTCGCGCAGCACACCGAGGATGTGCCGCAGCGTCATCAGGGGCTCCCCACCGAACCCACCGGTGGCGAACTCGCGGTCGAGGTCCCACAGCGTCAGACCGTGGTTGACCAGATCGAGGTCGGGGTGGCGACGCTGCTCGTACTCCAGGGGATCGGTGTCTGCCATCAGGTGGCCGCGCACCCGATAGGCGTGGATCAGCTCTTGGACGCGCGCGGTCTTGTTGACGTCGTCCTCGTGGGACGCGGTGATGTCGGAGACCCAGCGGATCGGCTCGTAGGGGATCCGTAGTGCGGCGAAGACACCGTCGTAGAAGTTCTCCTCGCCGAGCAGCAGGGCGTGGATGCGCTTGAGGAACTCACCCGACTGCGCCCCCTGGATGACCCGGTGGTCGTAGGTGGACGTGAGGGTCAACGTCTTGCTGACGGCCAGTCGTGCCAAGGTCTCGGGGGACGCGCCTTGGTACTCGGCCGGGTATTCGAGAGCACCCACGCCGATGATGGCTCCCTGGCCCTGCATCAGACGCGGTACCGAGTGTCCGGTGCCGATGGTGCCCGGATTCGTGAGACTGATCGTGGTGCCCACAAAGTCATCGACGCCGAGCTTGCCGCCTCTCGCCCTGCGGACGAGGTCTTCGTAGGCCGACCAGAAACTGGTGAAGTCCATCCTCCCGGCAGCTTTGACCGCTGGGACGAGCAGCTGTCGGGTTCCGTCCGGTTTGGCGAGGTCGATGGCCAGGCCGAGGTTGATGTAGTCGGGCCGAGCGATCACCGGTTTGCCGTCGAGCTCGGCAAAGCTGGCGTTCATCTCGGGCATGGCCTTGAGCGCCTGCACGGTCGCCCACGCGATGAGGTGCGTGAACGACACCTTGCCCCCACGACTGCGACGCAGGTGGTTGTTGATGACCGTTCGGTTGTCGATCAACAGCTTCGCAGGGATGGCCCGCACGCTCGTTGCCGTCGGGACAGCGAGCGACGCCTCCATGTTGGTCACCACGCGAGCCGCGGGACCGCGTAGCACCTGGGTGTCGACGTCATCGGCGACCTTGGTGGGAGCCGAAGGCGGTGCTGGGAGGGCTGTGGCAGGGGGCGGGGGGGCTGGTGCCGGCTCGAGATGGACGGCTGCGGCGTCAGCAGGTGGAGTGGGAATCGACGAGGGCCCCCCCGAGCCCTCGCTCGGCCGGTAGTCCTCGAAGAAACCGTGCCACGCGGGATCGACCGAAGCGGGGTCGGCGAGGTACTGCTGGTAGAGCTCGTCGACCAGCCATTGGTTGGGACCGAACTCAGTGGATGCGGACTGCTGCTGGGTGGTCATCCTCGCGCTGCTACCCCTCACCGGCGTCGACGTCTCGTCAGTCAGGGTATCCCCGTCCGCCTGCAGTGAGCGGGTCGGACGTCCCGTGCGTTTGCGCGGTTGCCCCTCGTCGCCGACGGTGGAGGTATGGATCGCGAACAAATCGCCCTCGTGACCGGCGGAAGTCGGGGAATCGGCAGAGCGGCTGCGACGGCCCTGGCGGAGCGCGGCTTCGGGGTGATCATCGTCGGCCGGAATCGCGAGCGAGTCGACGTGGCGGCGGCTGAGCTGGTGTCCGCTGGCCTTGAGGTGGAAGGTCACGCCTGTGACGTCGGCGACGCGGCCGCCGTTGAGCGCCTCGCTTCGGACGTTGCGGCCACTGGGCCGATCGATGTGCTGGTCAATGCGGCCGGGGTCATGAGTGAGCGCATGTCCAAGACGCTGCGTACCACGCCCGCCGAGTGGCGCCGGGTGCTCGACGTCAACCTGCTCGGCCCGGTTCACATGATCAGCCGGTTCGTTCCGGTGATGGCCGATCGACGCAGTGGTCGGGTGATCAACGTCTCGGCCTGTATGGGGCGCTTCACCGGTCCAGGTCTGGCCGGCGGGTTGGCGCCCTACCGGGTCAGCAAGACGGCCGTCAACGCGCTGACTCGAAACCTGGCCGCCGAGACCGGGTACGGACGTCGTGGAATCTTGGTCGACGCCATGTGTCCGGCCCACTGCCGCACCGACATGGGCGGGCCGGACGCGCCGCGCTCTGCCGAGGAGGGGGCCGACACCATCGTGTGGCTGGCAACGCGCCCACCGGAGGGTGCTGAGACCGGCGTGCTGTGGGAGGACCGCCGTCCGATCCCGTGGTGACCGAGGTCAGCTAGCAGTGCGGAACCCCACCCGCGCATCCGCGATCGAGCGGCCGCCGGTCGCCCGCAGGCCGTCCAGCACCACCGCATAGGTGCGGGTGGAACCGAGCCGCGAGCCAGGTGTGACGGTCACGGTGTTCCCCGAGATCGAGACCGTACGCGCCACCGGTGAACCGGTCTCGCCATCGATGAGCTGGACCGTGCGTCGCTGCACGCTCCCCGGGGCCACGTCGTACCCGAGGTCAAGCACCAGCGCCGCCGATCGCGGCGCACCGTACGACTCCGGCGATGGCGTGGAACCGATAAGAGCGGGTCGTCTCGCCGAGCCGATCTGGACGCCGCCCGGGCTGGCCGCCGAGAGGCTTCGGCCGAGCGAGACAGCGGATGGCCAACGGGTGTCCTCCAGGTTGTGTACCTGCACGTAGACGTCGTCGTCCACGATGGCCTGGACCTTCTCTTTGCCGGCTCCTCGGCGCCGGTCAGCCACGTCCAGCTGGCCAAGGGCTGCGTCGAAGAGCCTCAGCTCGATGTCGCCGCGGAGCACTCCGGACGAGGCGGTCGCCAGGTTGGCGGTGACGGTGACCTTGGTCGGGCCGGTCACGTCCAGGAGGAACCAGCGGTCGGTGCCTTCGGGGTTGGACCGGGGGATCACCGAGGCGGCGACCAGCGGGCCGGCCGTCGACGGCGAGACTCCGGACGTCGGCCCGGTGGTCGCGACAGTGCGCTTGGCCGGCCCGCCGACCAGCCCATCGACGTCGATCACGCCTACTCCTGTGTAGGGGTCGGGCCCGACTGGTCCGGCGTCGGCTGCCCCACGGATCAGGGAGGAACGCAGGGTGGCGACCGACCAGCGACGGTGCTCGGACAGCACCAGTGCTGCGGCACCCGCCACCAGGGGCGAGGAGAACGACGTGCCGTCGCCGATCGCATACCCGTTGCGAGGAACAGTGGAGGCGATGTCGACGCCAGGGGCAACGACGTCGAGCCAGTCACCGTGGTCGCTGAACCACGTCATGCGGTCGTTCACGTCGGTCGCCCCGACCGCGATGGCCTGCGGGTAGGCGGCCGGGTACATCGGGCGGGTGCCACCACTGTTCCCGCTTGCCGCCACGACCAGGGAGCCCTTTCGCGTGGCGTAGCGAACGGCATCTTTGAGGATGCGCGTGCTCCCGCCGCCTCCGAGCGACAGGTTGATCACGTCTGCGCCGTGCTTGGCCGCCCATCTGATGCCGCGGGAGATGTCGGAGTCGCGGCCGCGACCTCGGGCGTTGAGCACGCGCACGGGAAGGATCGACGCCCGACTGACGCCGGCAATGCCGAGACCGTTGTTGCGCTTGGCGGCGATCACGCCGGCGACGAAGGTTCCGTGCCCGTTGGAGTCGGACGCGTCGCGATCCCCGGAGACGAAGTCGCGACCCCGCAGCAACCGCGGCAGGTCCTCGTGTCTGGGATCGACCCCGGTGTCGATCACCGCCACGGTGACGCCGCGACCGGAGCTGCGTCGCCAGGCGGTGTCGATGTCCATGGACGCGCGCAGGTACGACTGATACCTCCGGAAGTAGGTGTCACCGAAGGTGTGACGCACCCTGTCGATGTCGACGTGGGTCACGCCAGGTGTGGTCGCGAGTTCGGCTCGCGCTGCAGCGGGGTCAGCCACTCCGCGGACCAGGAACCAGCCACCTCCGAGTGGCTCCGGCTTACGTCCGGAGACGCGAGCAACAGTCGCACCCGCGGTGGTCCGTGCGGCCACATCGGGCGAGGCGAGCTTGACGACCAGGCGGTGGCCAGCTGATGGGGAGGCTGGAGGGGTCCCCAGCTCGGCCGAGGCATGGAGTGGCACGACGGACGGCAGGGTGGCAGCCAGGGCCACCGTCACCAGGCTCGTCGCCAGGGGCGATGCTCTCACCCGCGGCTCTCCAACCCGGTGATCGTGGCGACCACCAGGCCGCCGAGTGACGGCAGGTGGTAGCCGCCCTCTTGGACTGCCACGGTGGGCAGGCCGAGGGCGGCAATCTGCTCGCCCGCCGCACGGTAGCCGCCGTCGGTGATCTGCAGCGGGCTCTCCGGGTCGTTGATTGCGGCGTCGACACCGAGCGATACCACCACGGCGGTTGCGCCGTGGGATCTCACATCCGCGACGAGCGATGCAACCCCCTCGAGCCACCTGTCGTCGGGAGTCCCTTCGGCCAAGGGGATGTTGTGGTTGGCTCCGGCCCCGTCCCCACGTCCGGTCTCGTCGGCGTGACCCACGTAGTGCGGGAACCAGCCGGCGGCCGGGTCGACATGAACCGAGCCGTAGTAGACGTCGGTCCGCTCGTAGAAGATCCCCTGGGTTCCGTTGCCGTG
This sequence comes from Actinomycetes bacterium, assembly GCA_024644345.1. Lineage (GTDB taxonomy): Bacteria > Actinomycetota > Actinomycetes > JAHEKZ01 > JAHEKZ01 > JAHEKZ01. The sequence goes on from JAHELE010000043.1 coordinate 14,970, forward strand.
GTGGGCGTCGATGTCGATGATGGCGACCCGGTCGTGGCCCTTGCCGCGCAGGCCCTGGGCGGCCACGGCCGCGTTGTTGAGGTAGCACGACCCTCCGTAACCGCGGATGGTCGCGTGGTGTCCGGGTGGTCGGCAGAGGGCGTAGGCGGTGTCGTGCGCACCGGAAGCCACCAGGTCGACAGCGCTCAGGGCCGCGTCAACCGCTCCTCGAGCCGCCTCCCACGTGCCGGGACCGACCAAGGTCATGGTGTCGTAGCCGTACTGACCGGCCCGGCCGTGCACCGCGGCCGGAGACCGCAGCGGCATGCCGTCGAGCATCGCGTCGGTCGGGAACACGTACGGGACGACGCGCTCCTGGCCCGGGTTGGTCGCGTAGTCGCCGCGCTGCCACTCGTCGTAGCAGGTGCGCATCCAGTCGACGAGCGCCGAGTCGTGAACCTCGTGGAGCACCCGGTCGTCGTGGGCTGCAGCCTCGGAGACGGTCGCGCCGGCCTCCCGCAGCGCCGCAACGATGACCTCTGCCCGGGCGGCCACCTCTGTCCCTTCGATCGGGATACCGACCCACACCTCACCCTTGGGGTCATGAAGGAGGCACGTGTCGGACCACACCACCGGCGTTCGCAGAGTCATGTTCGGCATGATGTCACGATGCCTCGCTTCCGAGATCTTGATGCCGCCATCGGCGTGCTGCCCACCGGACCGACCAACTCAATCCTTGACGTGCCGGGTGTCGGCGTCGGCCACGCCACCGTCTGGCGGGACGAGCCCGATCCGCCGAACGGGAGAGGTACAGCCCGGACGGGGGTGACCGTGGTCGACCCCGGCGGCGACACGTTCGGCTCGCCCCTGCCCTTCGGTGCCGTGGCCCTGAACGGTGCGGGCGAGATGACAGGCTTTGTGACCGCCGGTGAGTGGGGACTGCTCGAGTCACCGGTCTTCCTGACGTCGACCATGCAGCTCGGCCGCGTCTACGACGCTGCCTGCCGGTTGCTGATGGCCGAGAACCCCACGATCGGTGTCGAGGACACCTTGATTCCGGTTGTCGCCGAGTGCGACGACTCATTCCTCAACGAGGCTCGTGCCATGCAGATCGAGGAGTCCGACGTGGCAGCTGCTCTGGCTGCGGCCCGCGCGTCGGTGGGGGCCACCGAGCCACCCGGGGAAGGCGCGGTGGGCAGCGGCACGGGGATGTCCTGCCTCGGGCACAAGGGGGGCATCGGGACGTCGTCGCGGGTGCTGCCGTCGGGACACACCGTTGCCGTGTTGGTGATGTCCAACTTCGGCGAGTTCGGCCGGCTCACAGTGGACGGGGTCCCGGTCGGACGCCGGATCCCGAACCCGGCGGACGCCGCTCCTGATGTGCCGGCCGACCCTGGACCCAAGGGATCGTGCATCGTCGTGGTCGCCACTGACGCACCGGTCGACCATCCCGGGTGTGAGCGGCTGGCCCGTCGAGCCGGTCTGGGGCTGGCCCGCACCGGGTCGACCGCGCACCACGGCAGTGGCGAGATCTTCATGGCCTTCGCCACCGGACTCCGTGAACAGCGGGGTAAGGCGTCGGCGGTGGCACCCCTCACGGGACGCGAGCTTGACCCACTCTTCGAGGCCGTGGTCGACGCCACCGAGGAGTCGGTACTCAACTCGATGCTGATGGCGCCAACGGTGGTCGGCCGCCGAGGCAACACCATGTATGGCCTCGACGCGTCCGCGGTGCGCGGTCTGCTCGGATGACACCGCGCTGCTAGCGTCCTGATCCATGAGTCAGCCCCCCGTTGCCCCACAGCACCCGGATGCCCATCGCGAGCACGGCGTCGAGCGACCCGACCCGTACTCCTGGTTGAAGGACAAGACCAGCGACGAGTCGATGGCGTACTTCCGCGCCGAGCGTGCCTTCTACGACGAGCAGATGGCGCCGCTGCAGGCGGTGATCGACGAGCTGACCCGCGAGATGGTGGCGCGGGTTCCAGAATCTGAGGACTCCGCTCGCTGGCGTGAGGGTGACTTCGACTACTTCGTGCGCGAGCCCGCAGGTCAGGAGTACCCGCAGCTGTGGCGGGTTGACTCCGCGGGCGCCGAGGCGTTGGTTCTTGACCAGAACTCCCTTGTGGAGTCAGGGGAGTACGTGGAGGTAGGCGTTCAGCTGGTGAGCCCCGACGGCACTCGCCTGGCCTACTCGGTCGACGTCACCGGCGACGAGGTCTACGAGTTGCGCTTCCGCGACATCGCGACCGGACGTGACCTTCCAGACACGGTGGCCCACACGTACTACGGCGGCGCCTGGTCGGCGGACGGGTCGACGTTCTTCTACGTGGTTCACGACGCGGTGTTCCGTCCGTATCAGGTGTGGCGGCACGAGGTCGGCACGGACTCGTCCGCCGACGTCCTGGTGTTCCAGGACCTCGACACGCAGTACGACGTCGTCGCGTGGGGCGACCGTGGTGGTGACCTGATCGTCATCCGAACGTTCAACCGGAACACGGCCGAGGTGTGGCTGGTCGACTCCCATCGCCCACATGAGCCGGCGTGGGTCGTCACGCCGCGTCGGCGTGGAGTCGAGTACACCGTTGCCCACCTTCCGGGTGACGGCAGGGGTGAGCTGCTGATGGTCACCAACGACGGTGCAGCCGAGTTTCGGCTGATGCGTGGACCGGTCGTCACGTCCAGCCCCGACGCCTGGCGGGTGGTGATCCCGGAGACATCTGACGTGCGCCTGCACGAGGTCGACGTGTTTGCGCGCCACATCGTGCTGTCGACGGTCTCGGCCGGTCAGCAGCTCCTTCGGATCCTGCCCCGGGAGGCGGTGGCGTCGGATGCCGTCGAGCTGAAGAGCGCCATGCGGGTCGACGCAGGTACGCCGGCCGGTCTGCTCACCCTGTGGCACAACGAGGAGCCAGATGTCGACTCGGTCTTGGTCGAGGTCGAGTCCTACGTCGATCCCGGTCAGTGGTTGAGCGTCGACCTCACCTCGGGCGCCGGCACGGTCGTCCGACGCCGTGAGTTGCCCAACTACGACGTCAGCGACTATGTGACCGACTTGCGCTGGGTCACGGCCCGGGACGGCGAACGCATTCCGATGAAGGTGGCCCGCCACAAGAAAACTCCACTGGATGGATCGGCCCCCGTTCTGCTGTATGCCTACGGCGCATACGAGAGCTCGTTCTGGCCCGGCTTCGACGGCTCGCTGCCAAGCCTGCTCGATCGTGGCGTGATCTTCGTCCACGCTCTCATCCGTGGCGGGGGAGAGATGGGACGCCGTTGGTACCTCGACGGCTACCTGATGAACAAGCGCAATACCTTCACCGACTTCATCGACGTCGCCGATGCCATCGCGGCAGATGGACTCGCCGACGGCTCCCGCATCGTCTCGCGTGGCCTATCGGCGGGTGGCTTGCTGCAGGGTTCGGTGTACGCGATGCGTCCCGATCGTTGGCGGGCAGTCGTGGCAGAGGTGCCCTTCGTCGACGTCGTCAGCTCGATGCTCGACCACAACGTGCCGCTCACGGCGAACGAGGTGGATGAGTGGGGCGATCCGCGGATCAAGGAGCAGTTCGACTACATGCTGTCGTACTCGCCGTACGAGAACGTGCCGACCGGCAGGCGTCCTGAGCTGCTGGCCACCGGAGCGTTGCACGACCCTCGCGTCCTGATCCACGAACCCGCCAAGTGGATTGCCCGCATCCGAGCGACCGCCGGACCAGACGACGCACGGACCCTCTTCCGGGCCGAGCTCGGCGATGGTGGCCACAGCGGGCCGACCGGTCGGTATGCGCATCTGGCCTACGAAGCCGAGGTGGCGGCGTTCATCCTGCAGGCCGTAGACAAAGTGACCACCTGAGCAAGTCCCGTCGCGCCATTTCTGGGCAGGGTGCTGGCCACGTCGGCGTACCGTTGTCTTGCTCCGCCCGCGCCCGCACCCTGGACTCATGTTTGAAGAGGGCCAGCTCTACGCACCGGTGACCCGGCAGGACGGTGAGGTCACGGTGCATCTGTCGGCGGACCATCCGGGAGTGGCCGACCCCGAGTACCGGGCGCGTCGCAATGCGATCGCCGAGGCGGCCCTCGACTGGCGGGCCGGCGACCCCCTTCCGCAGATCGACTACACCGATGAAGAGCACCGGGTGTGGCAGGTGGTCAGCCGCGAGCTGTGGGCCAAGCACCGGCGGCTCGCCCCCCGCGAGGTCGTGGAGGCCGGTGAACAGCTCGACCTGCCGACCGATCACATTCCGCAGCTGACGGAGGTCAACGCGCTGTTGGCGCCCCACACCGGGTTCCGATACCAGCCCGCCGCCGGCCTGGTGCCGCTGGCAGAGTTCTACGGATCCCTGGCCGACGGTGCGTTCTGGTCGACCCAGTACATCCGTCACGCCTCGTTCCCGCTGTACACCCCCGAGCCGGACGTGATTCACGAGGTGATCGGGCATGCGACGACGCTCGCCAGTCCTCGCTTGGCGGCCCTGTACCGAGCTGCGGGTGGTGCGGCCCGTCGCTGCACGAGCGCCGAGGCACTTGAGTTCGTGAGCAAGGTCTTCTGGTTCTCGTTGGAGTTCGGGGCCCTCCGTGAGAACGGGAACCCCAAGGCGTACGGAGCCGGGCTGCTCTCGAGCTACGGCGAGATCGAGGAGTTCGTCGGCGCCGACCTTCGGCCCCTCGACATCCCCTTGATGGGCACGATGACCTACGACATCACGCACTACCAGCCGGTCCTGTTCTGCGGCGAGTCGCTCCAGCACATCGAAGATGTCGTCGGCGGCTTCTTCGAGAGCGCCGACGACGCGCTGGTGGAACAGCTGATGGCCCTGGTTCCCGCTTCCTGACCTCACACCCGCTCGGGCACAGACGGGCCCAGAAGGCAAAGGTGACGGCACGGCGTCCGGCACGGGACAATGGCCGGGTGAATGCCTCAAACCCTGAAACTTTCGCCGATCTCGGTCTCCACCCAGAGCTGTTGGCAGCGCTGACCGGCCTCGGCTACGAAGAGCCCACCCCCATCCAACGTGAAGCCATTCCGCTCCTCCTGCAGGGCAACGACCTGATCGGCCAGGCGGCGACCGGTACGGGCAAGACGGCGGCCTTTGCCCTTCCGGTCCTGCACCAGCTGACGGAGGGACGGAGGGGCGACGAGCCCTCGGCGTTGGTGCTGGTGCCCACCCGCGAGCTCTGCGTCCAGGTCTCCGAGGCCCTGCACCGGTACGGCAAGGGACGCGACGCCCGCGTGCTGCCGATCTACGGCGGGCAGCCCATCTACCGGCAGCTGCGAGAGCTCAAGCGCGGTGTCGACGTCGTTGTCGCCACTCCGGGACGCGCCCTCGACCACGTGAACCGGGGAACGCTCACGCTTGACTGGATCTCCACGGTCATCCTGGACGAGGCCGACGAGATGCTGGACATGGGATTCGCCGACGACCTCGAAGGAATCCTGTCGGCTGCACCCAAGAAGCGTCAGACCGTTCTCTTCTCGGCAACCATGCCCTCGAGGATCACCAAGATCGCCCGCACCTATCTGACCGACCCGCTGCGCGTCGAGATCGAGCGTGAGCAGGTGGCAGCAGGCGAGAGCCCACGCGTCAAGCAGTCCGCGTACATCGTCCCGCGCGCCCACAAGCCAGCGGCACTCGGACGCATCCTCGACGTCGAGTCGCCGAAGGCTGCACTCGTGTTCTGCCGCACGCGCGCCGAGGTTGAGTTCCTCGCCGAGTCACTCAACGGTCGCGGCTACCGAGCCGAGGCACTGCACGGCGGGATGGACCAGAACCAGCGCGACCGGGTCATGAACCGTCTGCGTTCTGAGGTGGCCGATCTCATCGTTGCCACCGACGTCGCCGCCAGAGGGCTCGACGTCGAGCAGCTCACCCACGTGGTCAACTACGACGTCCCGTCAGCGCCCGAGTCGTACATGCACCGCATCGGTCGGGTCGGACGAGCTGGACGCGAAGGCGTGGCCATCACGTTGGCTGAACCGCGCGAGCACCGACAGCTCAAGACGATCGAACGCGTGACCAAGCACAAGATCCCGGTGCACAAGGTGCCAACGGTGGCCGACCTTCACGCACGCCGGCT
>JAHELE010000044.1 GCA_024644345.1 Actinomycetes bacterium
TGCTCGTCACGTTGCTTGTTCGGGCCAACCGCCAGCAGCAGAAGCTTGCCGCCGTCGGGCTTACCGACCACTACCGCCAGATCTTTGAGTTGACCCGCCTCGACGAGGCGATTGCGCTACATGCCGATGCAGCGACCGCGCTCGCAAGTGCCTAACGAGGAGAAGTCATGACCACACCCAGCTCAAGCGATCCCAGCAGTCCGCGCGATGCCGGCAACTGGGCGACGAAGGTCGACAGGTTGGCTGCGCCCGATGACAAGGCAAAGGTCGGGTACAACATCACTGGCAAGAAGGTGACGGGTCCACAGCAGGGCTTTGGCCGACTGTGGCAGCGCACGTACTCGACGAATCTTGGCTCGGTCGTCGGAGCGCAGACGCTCATCAGCGACTGGAAGGTCAACTTCGGCGACTACTGGCCCTCAGGCAGCGTCTTCCACAGCACCCTGACAGGGATCGAGCCCGGTGATGTGACGCCGATCGAGGTGGGTATCGCCAGCCGCGGACCGAAACTGGCCACTGGGATCTTGGTGATCTACGCCGACGAGGAGTCCTTCACCTTCATGACGCCTGAGGGGCACATGTTTGCCGGCATGATCACGTTCTCCGCAGAAGAGGAAGCCGGAGACACCGTCGTGGAGATCAAGATCTTAATCAGGCCCAATGACCCGATCTGGGAGCTCGCGTGGCCCGTCGCTCGTCGCAAGGAGGACGAGTTCTGGATGGGAACCCTGACAAACGTGGCGGCACATTACGGGGTAGCGGACGCACGGGTGACCGAAGAGACCGTATGCGTCGATCGCAAGCGACTGTGGTCGAACTGGCGGAACGTGTGGCACAACTCCGGAATCCGTTCTGGGATCCACATTGTCACGGCCCCGATCAGGATGCTTCGTCCGCAGCGGTCCAGTCGATAGGCGGCCCACCTTGGGCGAGAGGGAGATCTTCCGCAGGGCGGCAATTGCAGGGACGACCTTGGTCGTCACCGGCGTGCTGCTCTCTGGATTCTTCCGCAATGTTGCCATCGAGTTGGGTTTTGCGGCTGTCTCAAAGTCGACATCTCTGGCCGATTCGTGGTGGGGGGTTGCGTGGGTCGGGTTTCCGGTCGTTGGAATGATGATCTTGCTCCATCGAAGAGCCAACACAGTGGGACGACTGCTGCTCTTCACCGGTACATGCATGGCGATGACAACCGCAACACACGACATCCTCCTGCACCCGATGCCGCGCGGCCCGGTGCTTCTGGAGATGCCGGGCATGCTTGTCGGGGCGCTCGGCTGGATCGGGTTGATCGGAGTGGTTGTCGCGTTCCCCTCCGGGTTCAGAGACTCGCGAGGAGCGCGGGTGCTGTCGCGGCTTCTGTGTGCCCTCGCCGTGTGGATCACCTTCCTGAACCTGGTGGGTCCTCGGCTGATCGACAGTGGGCGATCTAACCCACTCCGGCTCGAAGTACTGGAAGGTGTCAGCACCTGGTTCATCGAGGGACCGGGCTTTCTCGTTGTGCCGACTCTCGTGCTGGCCACACTGATCAACCAAACCCTCCGCTGGAGGCGAAGTACCGGAATCGTCCGACTGCAGTACCGGTGGTTCATTGCCGGAGTCGTAGTCGCACTCGCCGCCATCGCGACGCTTGAGTTGCTGCCGACCGGCGATGACGAGAACCTGAAGTTCGGGCTGGTGAACCTCCTGTGGGCGCTGCCAATGAACGCTATCGCCGTTTCGATCGGTATCGCAGTGAGCCGATATCGGCTCTATGAGCTTGATCGTCTTGTGAGCCGGACGGTCTCGTACGCTCTGGTGAGCCTCACGCTGATCGCGGTCTATGTGGGAGTGATTGCCCTCGCATCCAGCTTGCTGCCCCAGACGGCGGATGGCCTCGTCGTGGCGATGGCCACCCTGACCGCTGCCGCGTTGTTCAGACCGGTCCTCACGCGCATCCAGGGCCTGGTGGATCGTCGCTTCAACCGTCAGCGATATGACGCCCACATGGTGTTGGAGGAGTTTGCAAACCGGATGCGTCACCAGGTCCAACCTGTTGTCGTCTCTCGGGAACTCGTGACAACGCTCGAACAGACAGTTCGGCCCAGGGCTGTCGGCGTCTGGACCCGCGAGCCAGTCACATGAGCCGAGAAAACCTACAACGAACCTCGTGGTGGATTCTGGTCGCGGTGATCCTTGCGGTGTTGGTACTCAAGACCGTCGTGCAGCCCGGCTACACCGAAGAGGATTTGCTCTTCCTCGCTTGGCTGGTTTTTGCTCCGGTTGGTGCTGTCATCGCCTACCGCCGGCCGGATAACTCCATGGGCTGGGTCTTCCTCTTCGTGGGACTCTTTGGATCCTTGACTGCGCTGTTCTTGTCTGTCGCCGCACGCGTCCAGGAGCAGGGGCTCCCTTACGGCCCATCCTTAGCCCTTCCAACGGTGCTCAGCATCGTGCTTATGTTCCCGCTCATTCTGCTCTCGACGGCTGTCACTTTCTTGCTCTACCCGTCCGGTCTTCCATCACCGAAGTGGAGGCCGGTCCTTTGGTTGGCTTGGGGGCTAATCGCGTTTAGCCTCGTCGCGGGCGTAACCGCTCCCACCGTCTCGGTAGAGACGCTCAGCGGTGAAGGTGCCGATGTCATCCTCGACAACCCCATCTCGCCGGAATTCGTCGGGCGGTTGATTTCAGGGAACCCTGACGACCCGGGCTCCAAGCCCTTCGACTTCGTGTTTCCGATCTTCCTCGTGCTCATGGCGGTCTGCATTGTGGCCGCCGTCGGGGCGGCGGTATACCGAACATGGCGAGCGACCGGTGTAGAGCGGCTCCAGATGCGGCTCTTCGCATCATCAATGGCGCTGCTGATCCTGGTTCTTATGCCAGCCCAGTACCTGGCCACACACGGACACTCCACCGGACGCTATGTCCTGTTGGCCGCTGCGTTCGCCCTGATACCGCTCTCGTGTGGTGTGGCGATTCTGCGGTACCGGCTGTACGACATTGACCGGATCATCGGACGAACGACCGCCTACCTCCTCGTGACCGGCGTGCTTCTGGCCGTCTATGTAGTAGTCGTGACCTCCTTGACCAGTTTGGTTCCCGAGTCAGGTTCGACTGGACAGGCCGACTCGTGGGCAGTTGCGGTTGCGACTCTTGCAGCTGCTGGGTTGTTCCGTCCGGTGCTTCGGTGGGCGCGGCGGGTGGTGGATCGCAGATTCAACCGTGACCATTTCGACGCCGAGCTCGCGGTCGAGGCCTTTGCGGTGAGGCTGCGCGATGAGGTGGAAAGTCGACAGGTGCGCGCTGATCTACTCGCCGTACTTGACGCCACTGTGCAGCCGGAGAGCACCGGCATCTGGTTGCGGCGGCCGGCGCCGTGAGCGCGCATGTTGTCCGCAGGGGAGCGTGGTGGTTCGTTGTTGTTGCGGCCGGGATCGCCTGCGTCGTAGACATCCTGGTGCGCCCCAGCTTCAACCTCGACAACCTCCTTCTGCTGCCGACGGTCATGATCTACGTGGCCGTCGGGGCCCTGATCACACTCCGGCGGCCCGAGAACCTTTTCGGCTGGATTGTGATGGGTGTTGGACTCCTCCTCATTCTCAGCGTCGACTCCGGAGCAATCATCCAGGCTGCTTTGGACGCCGGAACTTCAATCGAGGGATGGGTGGTTGTTGCTGGATGGTTCTACAGCTGGGCCTGGCTTCCGCTCTTGATGCTGATCTGTACGTTCGGCCTGCTGCTCTACCCTTCAGGGGTGAAGTCGCCGAGATGGCGTCCAGTGTTATGGCTTTCGACCCTCGTGACTGTGCTCCTGACCACGGCCTTCGCCACAGCGCCGACGATCGATATCGGTGAGGTGGGGGTCGACGCGAACGCCGTTGTCGTCAGCAACCCGATAGCACCGTCGTTCATCGTTGAAGCGGACCCTTCGCTGGATTCTCCGGCCATTCAGGGATTGATGCTTCTGGCAGTGGCATGTGGGCTGGCGTCGACCTTGTCGGTTGTGCTTCGTACCTGGCAGTCTCGGGGCGTCGAGCGTCTACAGATGCGACTCTTCACTTTCGTCATCTTGCTGATTCCGGTGCACATTTTTATCGGCGGCATTTCTCCGGAATTCAATGACTCTGCGCTCGGAGACGTCACGTTTAGCATCACCATGATGTTGTTACCCCTGGCGTGCGGCGTGGCGATTCTGCGATACCGCTTGTACGACATTGACCGAATCGTCGGGCGCACGACGGCGTACGCGATGGTGACGGGTGTGCTGTTGGTGGTCTACGCGGCGGTGGTCACGTCGCTGACGCAGCTGGTTCCGGAGTCGGGGTCGTCGGGAGCTCCAGACTCGTGGGCGGTCGCAGTCGCCACGTTGGTTGCAGCTGGGTTGTTCCGGCCGGTGTTGCGGTGGGCGCGCCGGGTGGTGGACCGGAGATTCAACCGTGAGCAGTTCGATGCCGAGCGCGCTGTTGATGCTTTCGCGGTGAGGCTGTGCGATGAGGTGGAGGGCGATCAAGTGCAGTCGGACCTGCTGAAAGTGCTGGGGTCGACTGTGCAGCCGGCCTTTACTGGTCTCTGGTTGAAGGAGCCAACGCCATGAGGCGAGCGACGTACTTGGCCCGAGGTCTGTGGTTGCTGCTGGTCGCTCTACTCCTCATCGGGTGCGTTCTCATCATGGTCAATCTCGGCGTGCTTGGTTCGGGCTACACGGTGAGCGTCCTGGCGCTGGGTCTCCCTGCTCTCGCCCTTGGGACGGTTGGCCTGCTGATCGCCAGCAGACGCACGGATAACGCGATCGGCTGGATTTACCTCAGTTGCGGACTGTGGCTCTCACTGGCGATAGCCAACACTGGATACACCGGCTGGGCGACCGTGGTCAGGCCCGGCGGCTTCGGCGGAACGGCCTCCGAATGGTTCGGCAACTGGCCGTGGGCGCCCCTCTTGGCCGTGCTCCTCACCTTCCCGTTCTTGCTCTTCCCCGATGGTCACTTGTTGAACGCGCGGTGGCGTCCTGTCGCGTGGGGGGCTGGGGTGGTCACAGTCATATGGACGCTAAGTGTTGCGTTCTCAAGCGCGCAGTACACCGATGCTTCCGGCCGGCCGAAGCAGAATCCCTACACTCCGGAGGCCCTTCGCGATTTCGTTGACGCACTTGAGTTCGTCGCTCTTGGTTTTCTCTTCACCCTTGGACTGTCGGTGTGGTCGTTGGTGCTGCGCTTCCGTCGCGGGGGATACCGCGAGCGTTCCCAGATCAAATGGCTGATCCTTGCGGGCCTAGTCTCGGCTCTCTTCATGGTGCAGTCCTTGTTTACGGAGTGGACATCGAGCGACACCGTTCTTCTCGCAGTGGTGTTGTCGCTTCTTCCCCTGGCGTGCGGAGTCGCGATTCTTCGGTACCACCTCTATGACATTGACCGGATCATTGGCCGAACGACCGCTTATGCAATGGTCACTGCCGTCCTGTTGGCGGTGTATGCGGTGGTCGTTACGTCGTTGACTGGCCTGGTTCCGGAGTCGGGTTCCTCGGGGCAGGCTGACTCGTGGGCTGTCGCGGTGGCCACGTTGGTTGCAGCTGGGTTGTTCCGGCCGGTGCTGAGGTGGGCGCGCCGGGTGGTGGACCGACGGTTCAACCGCGAGCGGTTCGATGCCGAGCGCGCGGTCGATGCTTTCGCGGTCAGGCTGCGCGACGAGATTGAGGGCGATGACGTTCGCGCTGACTTGCTGAGGGTGTTGGGGTCGACTGTGCAGCCGGCCTTGGCTGGCCTGTGGCTGAAAGAGCCGGCGCCATGAACCGAAAGAGGGCTCAGCGACTGAAATGGGGGACGTTGGTCATCATCACCGTGGTGTCGTTCGCTTGGGCACTGTTGTTGCGGAGAAGCTTCTCGAGCCCGGAGTTCGTCATCATCTCGTTCGCGATCTACGCCATCGTGGGCGCTGTCGTCGCCTGGCGGCGTCCGGAGAACCCGATGGGTTGGGTGTTCCTCTGGATCGGTGTACTCACAGGTTTGGCAGGGCTTTCCGGCGCTGGTGTCGAGATCGCTCTTGAACGAGGGCTACCGATCGCCTGGTGGGGTGTACTCGCCGCCTGGTTCGAGGCCCGGTTCTGGCCCCCACTGTTTGTATTGGCGACGGTGGTGACGTTCTTGCTGTACCCCTCGGGGCTCGCCTCCCCACGCTGGCGCCCCGTCTTGTGGCTCACCGTGGCCGCCACGGCGGTCGCAACGGGATTGAGTGCGTTGGCGCGGACCCTGTCGTTGGGGGAGACGAACAGCGATGCGCCCGACTTCAACCCGGGGTCGTTCATTGTTGACAACCCGTTCTCTCCCGCGATCGCCACTCGCATGGCGAGTGAGACCGTTCAACCATCGGCCCCCGGCGTGTGGTTGAAGGAATCCCCATGAAACGCGAACGGGTGTTACCGGCACTGTGGTGGGTGATGGTTTCTCTATCGGCCGTTGGATTGGTCTTTAGCTGGCCAGCCAACGCCGAGTTGCAGAACCCGTTCTTTGCTTTGCCCGTGGCGTCGAGCGCGATCGTCGGCGCCATCCTGGCTCGGCGCAGACCGGAGAACCCTGTCGGCTGGGTGTTTCTCGGTGTGGGTGCACTTTCTGGGCTTCTGATCGCCGCCGTCGTCGTAGCCAGTTGGGGTGCTAGCTCTCAGGGTGCGATCCCCTGGTGGGGGGTGGCCGCCGCGTGGGTCGCCACCTGGACTTGGTTCCCGTTGCTGTACCTGATGACCATTCCCACGCTCCTGCTGTTCCCCTCGGGCCTTCTCTCGCCTCGATGGCGTTTCGCGCTCTGGCTGCCGGTCGCCGGACTCCTCGGTGCTACCACGATGTCTGCTATGGCCCCCTTCATCGTCATCGAGTACAGCGGATCCGGTGACGCTGTGCGTGAAGTTGCCAATCCGCTCTCTCCCGGGTTCATGGCCGGATTCGACTCCCCTGAGGACACCGGTCTCTTTCAGTTCTTCATGCTCCTCTTCGTTGCTGGATTCATCGCTGCGATCGTGTCGACGGGTCTTCGGTTCAAGCGTGCCCGCGGGGTCGAGAGATTGCAGATGAGGTGGTTCGGCTTTGCCGTCGCGATGTTCATACCTCTGATCGCACTCGAAGCGCGCTTCGGTGACAGCGGATTGACGTGGATGTTGGTGGTGGAGGCATTGGTCGTCGCGGCTATTCCGATTTCCTGCGGCGTCGCGATCCTGCGCTACCGCCTGTATGAGATAGATCGGATCATCAGCCGGTCCACGTCCTACGCTCTCGTGACGGCGCTCGTGGTGGTGGTCTACCTAGGCGTGGTCGCGGCCGCCAGTGCTGTCATGCCTGTGTCGGACACACTTCCGGTGGCGCTGGCAACTCTGGTGGCCGCCGCTGTCTTTCGCCCCGCTCTGCGGTCGACCCAGATGAGGGTGGACCGGCGCTTTGACCGGACGCGTTATGACTCGGAGAACATGGTGAATGCCTTCAGCGAGCGCCTTGCTCGTGAGGTCGACGCCAGTGTCGTCACTGATGAGTTGATCAACGTCCTACACAAGACCGTGCAGCCCTCTAGTGTCGGACTGTGGGTCATCGGAGGTCGACCGTGATCGCATCGACCGGTCAGAGGACTCCGCGCGCCGTTCGGCGTCCGATCCGCGCCATGATTGCGTTGGGCGTAATAGTCGGGTGCTTGCTCGGGACGGTGGCGCTCAAGGTCTGGCAGGACCGCTCCGGTGTGTCAGCCGACGCTGGTTCGATGCTCGAGATATTCGCAGGGGCGCTTGGTTACGGCGCGATGGGCTACTTGATCGCTACGCGCGCTGCCGAAAACCGGCTTGGCCCACTGATGCTCGGGTTGGGGGTCGTAGCTGGGCTGCAAGGTCTCCTGAGTTCGATCGACTCCAGGGGCGGGTGGCTCTACGGTGTGGCCTCCGCGTGTCAGGTGCTCTTCGTGGGCGGTGTCGTCGTACTTCTGCTTCTGGCGCCCACGGGTCGACCGCTCACCTCGCGCTGGAGGTGGATGATCTGGCTGACCGCTGTCAGCGTCGTTGCGTCTGCGCTGGATGCGTTGTTCTTCCGTGAACAGGTGGAAGCCGGAACCCAACCGGGTGGCGGCGGCTCGATCATTCACGCGGTTTTTGGTGGAGTCGGAGCAGCCTTCCCCCTGGGGCTGCTCGCTGCCCTGATCAGTCTCGCGCTGCGCTGGCACCGATCCCACGGCTTGGAGCGGCAGCAGGTGTCGTGGGTCGCGGCCGGTGGACTTGCAGGGCCACTATTGATTCTGGTCGGATACCAGTTGCCTGAGTGGGCTGTGGACGCGATCAGTAGCGCAGACGGACTGCTGCACGGCAGCCTCATGTGGTCATTAGCTGGAGTTGCGCTTCCCGCTGGCATTGCGGTCGCGGTCCTGCGGCACCAGTTGTATGACATCGACAAGGTCGTCAGCCGTACAACTTCTTACGCAGTTGTGACCGGTGTCGTGGTCGCCGTCTACGTCGGAATCGTGTCCGTGGCGACGTCGCTGTTTCAGCTACCGAACCAGATCTCGGTCGCGGTCGGCACCCTGACGGCGGCCGCAGCCTTTCGACCGGTGCTCGTCCGCACTCGTGCTCTCGTTGATCGACGTTTCAACCGGTCGCGCTTTGACGCAGAGCAGACAGTGCAGTCGTTCGCTCGTCGGCTGCGTGACGAAGTTGACCCGGATATCGTCACCGGAGACCTCCTGGCGGTCCTTGATCGCACCATGCAACCCTCAGCGTCCGGCCTCTGGCTGCGAGACCGATGACTCGGGCAGCTGTCCGCCCACTTCGACGACTTTGGGATCTGCATTGAGTACCGATGCTGAGACGTTAGTGGTCGGTTCTGGCCCGAACGGGCTGGTTGCAGCGATCCGCCTTGCTGAAGCTGGGCAACGGGTCGTCGTGCTCGAGGCAGCCGACCAGCTCGGCGGCGGGTTACGGACCGAGGAGCTGACGCTGCCCGGCTTTCGTCACGACGTCTGCTCGAGCGTCCATCCCCTGGCACTGGCATCGCCGGCTTTTCGAACCCTTGACCTCGCACGTGATGGCTTGATGTTCGCCCACCCCGCTGCAGCCTACGGACATCCTGTGAACGAGCGCACGGCTGGAGTTGCCTACCACGATCTCGATCGCACGGCTGCCGAGCTCGGCCGTGACGGTGCTTCCTGGGGCCGGATCGTCGGCGGAGTCGCGCGTGGCGGAGAGCGCCTGGTCGACGCTTTGCTGTCACCACTGGACTTTCCTCCCAAGGCGCCGCTTGCGCTGGTCGCGTACGGCAGCGTCGGAGCCTGGCCGGAGCGATGGGTTGGGCGTGCTGCGTTCCGGGAGGAACCAGCCCGTGCGCTGCTGGCTGGGCTGGCAGCTCACTCGATGCTGTCGCTGACCTCGCTGACCACTGCCGGCTTCGGGATGCTCCTCGGCGGGCTAGCACACAGCGTTGGATGGCCGGTTGCCGTCGGTGGTTCGCAGAGCATCGCGGACGCGCTCGTGGCTCGCCTGCGTTCGTTGGGCGGCGAGGTGGTGACCGGTCACCGGGTGACGTCGGTGACCGAGCTGCTGCGGGCGTCCAATGTTGTTCTTGATCTCACGCCACGGCAGGTAGCCGAGGTTGCGCGAGAGATCTTGCCAACGGGCTATCGGAAGCGCCTTGAAGCCTTTCGGTACGGACCAGGTGTGTTCAAGGTCGACTGGGCGCTGGATGGTCCCGTGCCGTGGGGCGATGAGCGACTGACCGGAGCCGGCACCGTCCATGTGTGCGGTACCGCGGACGAGGTGGCGCTCAGCGAGAAGCTAACGGCTGCAGGTGATCATCCCGAGCGTCCCTACGTCCTCTTCGTCCAAGCGAGCGCAGCGGACTCGTCGCGAGCTCCCGCTGGCAAGCACACTGGATGGGCGTACTGCCATGTGCCGAACGGCTCGCGGGTCGACATGACAGAGCGGATCGAGGCGCAGATCGAGCGATTCGCACCGGGCTTCAAGGACCGGATCCTGGCGCGCCACACGATGGACACAGCAGCCCTGGAGGCGCACAACGCCAACGAGGTGGGTGGCGATATCGCAGGTGGAGCATCGGATTGGCGGCAGTTCATCGCACGCCCGGTGTTGTCCCGGTCCCCGTGGGTGACGCCGGTCGCCGGGCTTTACCTGTGCTCGTCGTCGACGCCGCCCGGCGGGGGAGTGCACGGTATGGGTGGTTGGCACGCAGCCGCACAGGTTCTCGCCAGGGCGTAGGCCGCCGAGCTGTCCGGCGTCAGCGATGGCGAGTCGCCGACTCGCGGCCGGGTTCGCGGTGCGTCAAGGTACGTCAATGGAGTCCGTCGACCCTCCAGTCGTGGATAGCCTCGTGGGTGTCTACTGCGCCGACGGGGGCCTGCGCGGTGAGTTGACCTACCTCGTCGGCAAGATGCGCGGAACTGCGCACTGTGGGCTGTGCGATGTCACCCACTCTGGGGTTCGCCGCAAGCAGTCGTGGGACGCGATGGTGTCCGAGTTGGGCGTCCCCTTCGAACTGCTGCATCTCAACGAGCGCTCCGCCCACGTGGTAGCGGCGGCAGGTGACAGGTCGCCGATCGTGCTGGCCCGAGTCCGGGAGCCGGGAGTCGCCTTGCCGCGCCTGGTGCTGGTGCTTGACGAGGATGCGGTCGACGCTTCAGTGGGCAGTGTCGAGCGCTTCGACTCCGCGTTGCGGGCCGAACTCGACCACCTGGGGCTGGTGCTGCCCACGGAATGACATGTGACGAGGGAGCGTCGAGCTGTCGTCCGGCGGGGCAGGTGCACGGAACGCTCAGGTGCCACGCATCGGCGCAGGTGTCGGCCGGGGCGTGACCAGTCGTAACGCTCTCGGGACGCCCGTCGAGGCATTGTCAAGGTGGAGGGCGAGCCGTGCCCCAAGATCCCAGGAAGGTGCCACGTGCCAGTTGTCGAAGAGAGTGTCGTTATTGCCCGTTCACCCCATGAGGTATTCGCGTACATTGTGGCGGCGGAAAACCTTCCGATCTGGGACTCGATGACGATTGAGGCCGAGCAGGTCGGGGGCGATGAGCCCGGGCTCGGCACTCGCACCAGGGGTGTGAGCAAGCTGCTCGGGAAGCGTTTGGACTGGACCTCTGAGATCACCGCCTTCGAGGCGGATGCCTTGGCGACCTACTCGATGGTGGGTGGAAAGCTGAAGTTCTCGGCGACCAGCAAGCTGGAACCAGCCGAGGGGGGGACCCGGTTCACCTACCGAATCGAGGCTGAGTCCGGTCTGGCCGGAGTCTTCGGGAAGATGTCGGACCTCCTCGTGACTAACGCGCTTGCCCGGACCGTTCGCGCCAATCTGGGAAGCCTCGCGGAGCTACTCGAGCAGTGAACCGGCTGACCCGCCGGAATCGAACGTGACCCAGGAGCGTTGAGTCCGTAGAATGGGGAGACAACTGCACAGGGGGTGAAAGGTTTCGACTTTGGACGTACTGTCCAGGGGAAGCGGGTCGAGGAAACCAAGGACGATCTCGTTAACCATTCCTTGGAAACCAATAAGTGCCGATACAAAGCGCACTGATCTCACTCTCGCTGCCTAAGCGAAGCTGAGATCCGTCAGCCCGGAGCTGCTTCCGATCCGGTGTCTGGCGTCGATAGGAAGCTAAACCCAAGGGGCCGGTCACGGGGCCCGCGGGGACACCAAACAGTGACTGGGCCCGTCGACAGCTTGCCTGTGTGACTGCCGGGGCCGAGAAAATCACAGCAGGCTGCACCCGGAGAATCCCTGTATGGACGACGAAGGACGCGGGTTCGATTCCCGCCACCTCCACCAAAGCGGGCTCATACGCTCCCCGGCAGAGGGCAATCCTCTCGGCGACGTTCGTGTGAGCCCGCGTCTCTTTGTCGAGAGGCGTCTCTGGGCCGTGCTGTCGATCGACTACCGTGCCTGATTGCTATGTTCACCGAACGCCCAGAGATCGGCGGCGGCCGAAGAACGATTGCAGCGGTCAGCAGTGAGGGAGCCTGTAACACATGAATGAGAATCCGAACCGAACGTCAGCACCGACGGTGACGAGGCTCTTCACGACTCCGATCAAGGGGTTCTCGCTGGCCCAGCCTGAGAGCGTGACCCTGGAGAAGAACGGCGCGTTGGGCGACCGCGACTTCTTCATCACCGATGCCAGTAGGCAGCTCCTCTCGATCACCCGGGCAGGCGCCTTTGCGAGTTGGCAGGCACTGTTCGACCGAGACCGGGGAGTCCTTACTCTGACGTCCTCTGACGGCCGTGTCCTCGAGGACGAGGTAGTCAACGCCGCTGACCTAGTCGTCAACTTCTGGGAGTCACAGGACGTCGCGGGCAACATCGTCGGCGGTCCGTGGTCGGGCTGGCTGTCCGAGATCGCGGGCCAACCCGTCGAGCTGGTTCGTGCCACCGATCCGGGCGGAGCCAACGATGTGGCTGCTGTCACCGTGGTCTCGGAGGAGTCCGTGGCGGAACTTGGCCGGGCGACCAACAGCGAGCCGATTGACATCCGCCGGTTCCGGATGCTGATCAATGTCTCCGGTGTCGCCGCCTACGAAGAGGAGACCTGGCGCCCCGCGACCGTACGCATTGGTTCGGCCCTGCTGCAGATGCGCGGTCCGGTGCCGCGGTGCAACGCGACAACGCGGAATCCGGACACGGGAGCCAAGGACCTCAGGACCCTGGGACTGATCGCCGAAGGCCGCGGGATGCAGCCGGATGAGTTCGGGGAACAAGCGCTCAATTTGGGCGCCTATGCCGACGTGGTTGAGCCCGGCGTCGTAACCGTGGGTGACCGGGTCGAGCTGATCTAGCCCTCGGTCCCCGCCCGGCACCGAGTGCGGCGCCTGGGGAATGTGTAGTTGGAGGGTCCCGTTGCACGTGCGACAAACTTCACACAAGCCGGTTCATCGTCCCCGATGAGAGGACGAATGCTGACCGTGCCCGCCGAGAAGGGGAGTCGCGGTGCATGTCTCGGGATTGTGGCGTTACCCCGTCAAGTCGCTGGCCGGGGAGGAGCTCCAGTCGGCTGATCTGACTCTCGACGGAGTGGCGGGAGACAGGTTGGTGCACGTCAGCGGTCCACGCGGCCCCCTGACTGGACGGACGCGGTACGGACTGCTGACTGTCGCCGGGAGCACCGGTCCCGATGGAGTCCCGTACGTATCAGGTCATCGCTGGGACTCCGCTGAGGCGGCCGAAATCATCCTCCAGAACGGCGGACCGGGCGCGCGATTGGTCGCCGACGCAGGACCAGACCGCTTTGACGTGCTCAACCTCCTGGTCGCGACCGATGGAGCCGTCCAGCGTTTCGGTCATGACGTCCGCCGGCTGCGTCCGAACCTGCTTCTAGCCGGCGTGCCAGCGGAGCTCGAACCGACGATGCCTGGTCAGGCGATCGCCATTGGGGAGGCGCTGATCGGGGTCCACTCGGTCCGCGGACGATGCGTTGTCACGTCGATCGACCCAGACACCGGCGAGCAAGACATGGACGTCTTCCGCCGGATTCACGCGGTTTTCGGTGGTGAGTTGGCGCTGAACAGCTGGGTCATCCGGCCAGGCATCGTGCGCGTCGGCGATGAGGCATCGCTGGTCTCGCTGGATGCCGAGCCCGATCACTTGGGCGGTTGGATTGTCGGTGCGCCATATCCGTACGCAAGGAAGGGCCTGCGACGGCGGTCGTAGTCCGCAGGGGATGCAAACGGTAGCTGAATTCAGGCCATAAGCTCCGGACCGCCGGAGCTCATGGCAACATGGCCTGCATGAGCAGCAAGGCCGGGACCATGGTTCGGTTCAACTCTTCAGTGAGCGTTGTGGGCTCAACCACCATGGTGCGGCTCACGGACCAGGCGAGCCGGAGCTTGCCATCTCGGGGACAAGTTTCCGTGCGCGGGACGCTCAACGGACATGAGTTTCAGACGGTTGTTGAACCGGATGGTCTCAGGGGTCACTGGATCAGGATCGCCCCCGAGCTGCAGCAGGACGCGGGCCTCGAGGCGGGAGACAGCGCAAGCGTCACCATCGAAGTGACCCCCGAATGGCCTGAGCCCGAGCTGCCGCCCGACCTGAGGGCCGCCCTCGAAGTCGCCCCCAAAGCAGTCCGGGAGAGCTGGCACGACATCACCCCGATGGCACGTTGGGAATGGGTGCGCTGGGTGAACGCGACCGCAAACCCGGAAACGCGCGGGCGACGCGTCGAGGTGAGCATCTCAAAGCTCGACAGCGGCAAGCGACGGCCCTGCTGCTTCGACCTGTCGGCCTGTACAGACCCTTCGGTCTCCAAGAGCGGCAAGCTTGTCCCCGAGAAGTAGTCCACGGCAACGTTCAACCAAGAGGGAGAGTCATGTCGCTCGAGAACTACCCCAAGGTCGCTACGGAGCTCCCGGGGCCGAAATCGATAGAGATCTTCAACCGGCAGGACCAAGTCTTCTACGCCCAGATGCACAGCGGAAGCACGAGTCCGTTCATCGTGGACTTCAAGGACGCCGACGGGCTGATCCACGACATGGACGGCAACACGTTCGCTAACCACATGTCTGCATGGGGGGCCGCTCCCTACGGTCCGTTCCCGCCGGAGGTCCGACAGGCGCAGATCGATGCCTGGGACAGGTACGGCATGGAGATTTCGTGCTTCCTGCAATCTCCCCCCGTCGTAGAACTGGCCGAGCGATTGGTCGCTCTCGCACCTAAGAACATCACCCGAGTGGCGCCGACGGTCACTGGAACAGAGGCAGTCGAGGGTTCGATCAAGCTGGCGCGTGAGTGCACCGGGCGCCCGATGATTCTTGCGTTCCTCGGGCAGTACCACGGTGAGTCGACCTACCTGGCGGCGAGCACGTCGACTGAGCTGCCGGGATCGCCCACCGGAAATGCTCAGTACACGCCGGGCCTGGTGTTCGCGCCCTATCCAAGTTCGTACCGCGCCCCGTTCACTTCTGGAGCCGGGCCTCACGACGACACCGTGGTCATCGACTACATCGAGAGCTGGCTGCTTCGGCACCAGGTGGAGCCGACCCAGATTGCTGCCGTCCTGATCGAGCCGATCGCCGGCGAGCTGGGCGTCTACGCACCGTCACAGGCGTTCTGGGACGGGCTGAACCGTCTGCGCGAGGAGCACGGCTGGCTCTTGATCTGTGACGAGATCCAGTCCGGTATGGGTCGTTCGGGCCCGGTCTGGGCCGGCGATCTCTGGGGGCTTGAGCCCGACATGTTGCTGACCGGGAAGGGGCTGGCCGCAGGTGGCCAGGCGATGGCGGCGATCCTCGGCACCGACAAGGTCATGGCCGACTCGCACGTGTACACGACCGGGACGTACGTATGGGAGCCGGCAGGTGTCGCCGCTGCATTGGCCGGACTCGACCTCCTCGACGACGCCATGAGGAATGCGCTGGAGCTGGAAGAGATCGGCCGGGAGATCCTTGCGCCGCTGGTTTCGAAGTACGAGCAGGTGGGAGACGTCCGTCAGTACGGCGCCTGGGCGGCCGTCGAGTTCGTCCAGGACACGGTGTCGCAAGCCCCGAATCGGCAAGCGCAGCACGCGTTCAGCCAAGCGGCGCTCATGCGCGGGGTCTTCGCGATCAGCTCTCCAGAGAAGTGGGTCTACCGCATGCAACCGGCACTCACCATGCAGCCCGAGCTCTTCCGGTGGTCCTGTGAGCAGATGGTCGAGGCCGCTGCTGAAGTCCTCTCGGACTAGCGTCCCCGGCGTCCCATCGGGGTTGTGCGCATAGGCGCAGCACGACAGAGTGAGAGAGATGACGACGCTCAAGGACCGACGCGGTACTGCCCTTGTGGTGATCGACGTCCAGAACCAGGTGATGTCTGAGGTTCATCATCGGGAGGAGGTCATCGACAACATCCAGACTCTGCTCAGCAAGGCCCGCCAGTCGAATACCCCGGTCATCTGGGTTCAGGACTCCGGTGATGGCCTGATCAGGGGAAGCGACGGCTGGCAGATCGTTTCCGAGCTCACGGCGCGGTCGACTGAGCATCTGGTCCACAAGCAGTACCCCGATGCCTTTGAGGACACCGACCTCGAGGCGATCCTTTCCGAGCTGTCGGTAGGGCGCCTGATCATCAGCGGAGCGCAGACCGACGAGTGCATTCGGTCGACACTTCACGGAGCGATCACTCGGGGCTACGACACCACGCTGGTGTCAGACGCACACACGACCGAGGACTTCACCGAGTATGGCGCCCCACCCCCCGAGCAGATCATCACCCTGACCAACCTCTACTGGGGGGCGCACGCCGCTCCCGGTCGCACGGCCGGCACCCTGACCACTGAACAAGTCGCCTTCGACTGACGAGCCTGTTGGGCACCGCGCTGAATCTGACGACGGAGTCACGGGACAGATCGATGGTCGCAGGGCGGCGCCTGTCCTGCGCTGTAGTCGACCTGCACTCAGTACCCTGGCCAGGTGAGTCCGTTGCGTCGAGTCCCCGGAGATTGACGTGGCCGATCACGACATCGTCCTGCGTGGGTCACGGACCATCGACCCCGAGACCAACCTGGACGCAGTGTGCGACGTTGCACTCGACGGGGCCACGATCAGCGCGGTGGCTGTCGGGGGGTCGGCAGACCTTGTTGGTCGCGTCGAGATCGACGTCGTCGGCCTCGTGCTGGCTCCCGGGTTCATCGACCTGCACAGTCATTGCCGTGACTACCCGTCGCGCGCCCTCCAGGTCTGTGACGGCGTCACCACCGCCCTCGAGCTCGAGGGTGGTGAGGTCGACGTCGCCGATGCCTATCGGCGTGCGGAGTCGGAGGGCAGTCCCAACCATTTCGGGTTCTCGGCCTCGTGGGCAGTGCTACGGATGGCGGCGTGCGGCCTGGACGTGCGCTCATCGGCTGATCCGTTCATGGAGTACATCGGCGACGCCAACTGGCACCGCGAGCTGACACGGGCAGAGACGTCCGCGATGCTCGACGGGCTCGGCAAGGAGCTGACTGAAGGAGCCTTGGGCATCGGAGTTCTCCTTGGCTACTGCCAAGAGGCGTCGGCCGCCGAGTACCTGTCTGTCGCCCGGCTCGCCGCCGAGCAGAGCACGGCCACGTTCACCCATGTCCGCGAGCTCTCTCGTCCCGACAGCGGTATTTTCGGAGCCGCCGAGGTGGTGACTGCGGCGCTGGCGACCGGTGCGCACATGCACATCTGCCACGTCAACAGCACGTCGACGCGATCCATCGACAACGTCAACGAGCTAGTCGGACGCGGACGGGACCAGGGTCTGGCTGTCACGACCGAGGCATACCCGTACGGGGCCGGGTGCACCGGTATCGGGGCGGAGTTCCTTGCCCCCGACGCGCTGACGTACCAGGGGCTGGAACCGGGGGATATTCGCTACCTGCCCACGGGTGAGCGGGTGTCATCCGTCGAGCGGCTGAACCAGCTTCGGGCGACCGACCCCGGTGGTATCGCAGTGATCGACTTCCTCCGCGAGAGCGACCCGGACGATCTCGGCTATCTCATGCGAGCGTTTCTCACCGCCGGCACTGCCGTGGCCTCCGACGCGATGCCGCTGGTGCCGGCCAGCGGAGACATGACTGAGCCGATCCCTTGGCCGGTACCGCCGGGCGTCCTGACCCATCCGCGAACGGCCGGTACCTTCAGCCGAGTCCTGCGCTGGTACGTGCGGGAGCTCGGGCTCATGGACCTGTC
Source organism: Actinomycetes bacterium (assembly GCA_024644345.1). Classification (GTDB taxonomy): domain Bacteria; phylum Actinomycetota; class Actinomycetes; order JAHEKZ01; family JAHEKZ01; genus JAHEKZ01. The sequence continues at coordinate 17,615 of JAHELE010000044.1, forward strand.
GGAGGCGATTCGGCGGTGCACCTTGGTGCCGGCCGACATCCTGCGCGACATCGCGCCCGACATGGCACGCAAAGGGCGGATCCAGGTCGGCGCCGACGCCGATCTGGTCGTCTTCGATCCGGAGACGATCACCGATCGGGCCACGTACGACGAGCCCACCGTGACCTCCACCGGCATCCATCACGTCCTCGTCGCTGGGATGCCAGTGGTTCGCGATGGAGCCCTTCTGGTGGACGCCCGACCTGGCCGGCCAGTGCGCGGGGCGGAATAGGAATGTTGGGTATCTGAGTGTCGAGATTCACGTGAGTCGTCCCACCGGGATGTAGACGTGGGTCACCCGGCAGAGCACGATGGGAGGGGCGGTCAAGCGTCCGCGGGGGGTACGAAAGGAAGTGGGCCGGATGCCTAGGTTCAACGGCAAGATCGAGTTGGATGTACGGGACTCCGAACCCGACTGGACGCCGTACCTCGCGCCACAGGCCAAGGCCGGCGCCCCCAACGTCCTGATGATCGCGTGGGACGACGTCGGCTACGGCACCATGGAGTGCTACGGCGGACCGGTGAAGACACCGACGATGAGCCGGATCGCCGACATGGGGATCAGGTTCTCCAACTTCCACACCACGGCGCTCTGCTCCCCGACCCGGTCGTCACTGCTGACAGGACGAAACGCGACCACGAACGGCATGGCGACGATCGCGGAGTTTGCGTCCGGTTTTCCCGGGATCTCGACCAGAATCCCCTTCGAGAGCGGCTTCATCTCGGAGGTGCTGCTGGAGAAGGGCTACAACACGTACTGCGTGGGCAAGTGGCACCTCACCCCCGGTGAGGAGTGCAACCTGGCCGCCTACAAGGGACGCTGGCCGCTCGGACGCGGTTTCGAGCGCTTCTACGGCTGGCTCGGGGGCGAGACGAACTCGTACTACCCCGACCTGGTGCACGACAACCACCCCATCGAACCCCCGGCGCGGCCCGAGGACGGCTACCACCTCGCCGACGACATGTCAGGTCGGGCGATCGAGTTCATCCGCGACGCCAAGGTGATCGACCCCGACAAGCCGTTCTTCATGTACTTCGCGCCGCAGGCCGGTCATGCCCCGCACCTGGTACCCACCGAGTGGGCGGACAGGTACAAGGGGACTTTCGACGAAGGCTACGAGGCGATCCGCCCGCAGATCCTCGCCCGGCAGAAAGAGCTGGGACTTCTTCCGGACGACACCGAGCTCTCGGGCATCAACCCCCACGGTGAGCCGGGGCGGCAAGGCCCCGACGGTCAGGCCTGGCCGATGCTCGACACGGTGCGTCCGTGGGGGACGCTGACCGAGGACGAACGGACGATGTTCACGCGCATGGCTGAGGTCTACGCGGGGTACATCTCGTACTACGACGACCGGCTGGGCCAGGTGATCGACTACCTCGAGGAGTCCGGGCAGCTCGACAACACCATCATCGTCGTCATGTCCGACAACGGCGCCAGCGGTGAAGGTGGCCCCAACGGATCGTTCAACGAGTGGCGGTTCTTCAACGGGGTCCCCGACACCGCAGAGACGACGATGCCCCACCTCGACGAGCTCGGGACGCCCAAGTCGAACAACCACTACAACACCGGTTGGGCGTGGGCCTTCGACACTCCCTATCCCTACTGGAAGCGTTGGGCTGGCTACGAAGGCGGCACAGCCGATATGTGCATGGTGGCGTGGCCGGCTCAGATCGCGGCCAGGTCAGAGATCCGTGAGCAGTACGTCCATGCCGTTGACGTCGTCCCTACCCTCTACGAACTGCTCGACATCGAGCCGCCCGCGATGCTGAAGGGCTACCAGCAGTTCCCCATCGAAGGGGAGAGCTTTGCAGCTGCCATCACCACGCCCGATGCGCCCGGCAAGTCCACCCAGTTCTACGCGATGCTCGGGCAGCGATCGATCTATCACGAAGGGTGGCTTGCCTGCACGGTGCATCCGCCGCTCAGCAGCTGGGGCAACTTCGAGAAGGACGAGTGGGAGCTCTACAACCTCGAGACCGACCGGGCTCAGTCCACGAACCTGGCAGCCAGCGAACCGGCCCGCCTGGAGGCCATGAAATCGTTGTGGTTCTACAACGCCGGCCTCTACAACGGTCTGCCGCTCGACGATCGTTCCGCCATCGAGCAGGTGCTCGCAGAGCGACCGCGAGCGGCGGCTCCGCGAGACCGCTACATCTTCTACCCGAACTGCGCTGACGTTCCCGAGTCGGCCGGACCCACGATGCCGGGACGGTCGTACACGATAGCCGCCGGCGTCCGGATCGATACGACGAACGCAGAGGGCGTGCTGTGGGCGGCCGGGGGTGTCCCTGGGGGACACAGCCTTTACATCAAGGACGGCCGTCTCAGGTACACCTACAACTGGGTGGGCACCCACCTGCAGGACGTCGTGGCCGAGGCCGACATCTCTCCGGGGGCGCATGTGCTCGCCGCGGAGTTCACGGTGACCGGCAAGTCAGAAGATCCCATGATGCCGGGGGCCAAGGGCCTCTTGACCCTCTATGTCGATGACGTCGCGGTCGGCAGTGGTGAGATCGTCACCCAACCCGGGTACTTCTGCCTTACCGGCGACGGGATCTGCGTCGGTCGCGACAGCGCATCGGCTGTGACTCCTGAATATGACGCACCGTTCGAGTTCACCGGAGGAGAGATCGACAAGGTGATCGTTGACATGTCCGGTGAACACTACGTCGACCACGAGGCCCAAGTGCGCGGATGGTTCCTCCTTGACTGAGTCGCTGCTGTGACCTCGTCGGTGGCTGCACGTGTCTTTCATGTGATGTCCAAGCCCACTGGGGCGATCTGCAACCTCGACTGCGAGTACTGCTTCTTCTTGTCCAAGGAGGAGCTCTACCCCGGGAGCGGGTTCCGGATGGACGAAGTGGTTCATGAGGCCTACATCAGCCAGCTGTTGGGATCACAGCGTGGCGCTGACGAGATCGTTGTGGCGTTCCAGGGCGGCGAACCGACGCTGATGGGCCTGGACTTCTTCCGCCGCACCGTGGAACTGGAAACTCGCTTTGCTGCGAAGGACCAGCCCATCCTCAACACCGTTCAGACCAACGCCACACTGATCGACGACGAGTGGGCGACGTTTTTCAAAGAGCACGACTTTCTCGTCGGTGTCTCGATCGATGGCCCTCGTGAGATGCACGATGCCTTCCGCGTCGACAAGGGTGGCAAGCCGACTTTCGACCGTG
>JAHELE010000150.1 GCA_024644345.1 Actinomycetes bacterium
CGGCTCCGATCGTGGCACCCCGCTCAAAGGGGTTTCCCGTTGCTCTGACGAGCGTGGGCACCCCAGTCATGGCTGCATCCGAGACATCGTTGCTCGCCTCCGCTGAACCCACTTACTCGTCTCGACGAACAGGGGTAGCAGCACCGCCAGAGCGATCGCCGCCGACCATTGCGCTCCAGTAAGCGAAACGGTCAGCAATGATCCCTGCAGCCGGGGAAGCTCGGTGGCGAGAAAGAGAAGGGCGATCGGAACGGCGGAGATTGCCACGGCCTTGAGGATCGGTGCTGTCAGCCCGGCGGTGGGGTAGCGGCGGTTGACGACGGCGTTGAACACCGTTCCCAGGCCCATCACGACGAAGGTCATGGTCATCGAGGTGCTTGCCTTGTCTGACGCCGGCTCGTCCGGTCCGGTCACCAGCGGGATCAGGGCCGCCAGGAAGAGCACAGTCCCACTGAGGACCCAGAGCCTGATGGCAGCGCGGTTGGTGATGGGGAGGTTCTGGTCGCGGGGCGGGCGGCTCATGACGTCGGGGTCACCCGGATCGACCGCAATGACCACGACGCCGGCAGAGGTGACGAAGAACAGCAGGAACAGCACCATGGACGGAGTTAGCGCGACTCCGCTGTTGATGTTGAAGGCAGTGGCAGCCACGAAGAGCATGATCAGCGCCAGCAGTTGGGTCATCTGGTAGCGGATGTACGACACCACTTTGTCGTAAACCCGCCGCCCGAGCTCGACGGCGTGAACCAATGTGCCGAAGTTGTCGTCGGTGAGGATCATCCGCGCTGCCTGTTTGGTCACCTCGCTCCCGCTGCCCATCGCGACACCGATGTCGGCCTGCTTGAGGGCAGCGGCGTCGTTCACCGCGTCGCCGGTCATGGCAACGACCAGACCCTGCTCCTGCATGGCTCGCGCGAGTCTGAGTTTGTCTTCGGGTGTCACCCGTCCGAAGACGTGGAGTGCGGGTAGCTGCTGCTTGAGCGCGGTGTCGCTGAGCGTCTGTAGCTCAGCACCGCTGATGGACCCTTCGCCCAGACCGAGTGTCTCCCCGATTGCGCGCGCGGTCACGGCGTGGTCGCCGGTGATCATGCGGACGTCGATTCCTGCCTTCAGCGCGGTCGTCACGGCCGCCTTCGATGACGGTCGCAGCGGATCGATAATGCCGACCATCCCCACGAAGGAAAGGTCATGGACGCACGACATGGGATCGACAGCCAGCTTCGCCAGCTCATCCTCGCCGACGAAGCGGGCGGCGAAGGCGAGCACCCGCAGCCCCTTCCGACCCATTCGCGTGTTGGCCCCGTCGATGCCGGCCCGTGCCTGGTCCATAGGCACCGGCGCCTCACTGAGCGGGCCGCCGGACTGACTGCACCTGGCCAGCACCACGTCAGGACCACCCTTGACCAGCTGAATCACCCGCTCGACGCCGTTGATCTCCAAGCGGTGAAAGGTGGCCATGAACTTGTAGTCGGAGTCGAAGGGCACCTCGGCCGTGCGCGGGTTGGCTCGGCGGGTCTCCTCGGCATCGACTCCGAGCTTCGCGGCCAGCACGACGAGTGCTGCCTCCGTCGGGTCACCCACCACCTCGCCGATGTCAGACACCGTGGCGTCACTGCACAGCGCCAGTCCCAGAGCGAGCCGGGAGAAGTCGGGGACAGGTGACCCAGCTGCCGACGTGATCACCCCAGTCTTGGCGTAGCCGTCACCGTCGACGGTGAACCACGATCCGTTGACGAACATCGTCGACACCATCATCTGGTTGAGCGTCAACGTTCCGGTCTTGTCGGTGTTGATCGCACTCGTGGCGCCGAGGGTCTCGACGTCGGTGAGGTTCTTCACCACGGCCTTGGCCTCAGCCAGCTGCTTGGCACCCATGGAGAGAAGCCCCGAGACGAACGCGGGTAGCCCTGTCGGTATCGCCGAGATCGCCATGGCGGTGCCGACCAGGAGTACTTCGTCGAAGCTCTCGCCCCGTGCGACACCGACGACGACGATGAAGGCCACTGCAGCCCAGGCGATCACCCCGATGACCTTCGTCAAGGTGTCCAGCTCGCGCTGTAGGGGCGACCGGGTTCGGGTCACCGTCCCCAGCATCGTGGCGATCTGACCCATCTGGGTCTGCATCCCGGTGCCCGTCACGACCATCGTGGCGGTGCCCCGGGTGACCGACGTGTTCTGGAAGAGCATGTTCGTCTGGTCACCCACAGGTACGTCGCCGGACGCCAGCGCCTCCGCACCCTTCGCCACCGGCGCGCTCTCCCCGGTCAGCGCGGACTCCTGGGTCTCAAGAGTGGCCGACCGGACAATGCGACCGTCAGCGGGGACGATGTCGCCTGCCTCCAGCTGGGTCAGGTCACCCGGAACCAGGTCGACAGCCGGCACCTGCAGCAGCGTGCCGTCCCGCACGACCTTCGCTTGTGGCACCTGGAGCTGCGACAGGGCATCGACGCTGGCCCTGGCCTTCAGCTCCTGACGAGAGCCGAGAACCACGTTGAGTAGGATCAGCAGCCCGACGATGATCCCCGTCGAGGTCTCACCGATCACGAAGCTCACCGCAGTTACTGCGACAAGCATGAGGTTCATCGGGTCGCGCAGCTGCTGGACAGCCACTACCCACGGGGACGGGGGTTTCTCGGCAGTGATCTTGTTCGACCCGAACCGCGCTAGCCGTGCCGATGCCTCCGCCGCGCTCAGCCCGTTGGAGAGGTCGGAACCGAGGGAGTCACCGACGGCGGTTGCTTCGGCGGCGAACGGCGTCACACTCACGGTGGTGGCCTCCTGGGTCAGTGGGTATCGCTCACTGGGCTGTTGATGGTCTCGTGTCGACCGTACTCAGGAGTCGGAGGTGTCGCGCGCGAGCATGCCCGAGAACGGGTGGGAATTGCGCCCTACGACTCGTTCGTTCGGCCTCTGCCCGAGGTGTCAGGCGCCGCCAGCTTCTCGATGTCTGCCCGAGCTCGCGTGCCTCGTCGGCTGTGAGCTCCATCCTCTCTCGCGCGTACCGGGTCGGTCTGCGACACGACCGTCGCCCGAACGGCCCGACGTTCGTGCGAAGGGAGAGATTTCTGCGGGGATCCAACTCTTTGTGGGGGACAGGTTGCTTCGGAGCGTCCTTGTCCTCCTTACTGCACTCGTGCAAGTGTGCGGGAGCGATCAACGTGGCAGGAATCTTCCTCATCACCTGCACTCCGGGTGCCGGCTGGCTAGCTCTTTCCCGTTGACCCGGAATGGCCGTGAGCCTAGGTTGACGAGTGAACAGAGGAGTGGACATGAGTGATGTGACTGCGGCGCCCGTTGACGCGTTGATCGCCGGCAAGTGGGTACCAGGTTCTGGCGGCACCTTTGAGGTGCGATCACCCCACTCCCGTGAGGTGGTGAACGTGGTCACCCGCTGCAACCTCTCGGATGTGGATCACGCCGTGGCGGCGGCGGGGGACGCACAACCAGCTTGGGCAGCGCTCCCCACCATTGAGCGCGCGAAGATTCTGCGCCGTATCCACCAGCTGTTCTTGGAACGTGCTGAACCGATCGCTCGGATGCTTACGGCTGAGATCGGCAAGACGATCACCGATTCTCGGGAAGAGGTCTACGAGTACTCTGCGCCCTCCTACAACAAGGCGGCCGAGGAGATCCTCCGTCACCGAGGGCTGTCGCTCCCGTCGACGCAGGAACAGACGACGAACAAGCGACTCGTGCTCGGTCACCGTCCTCTTGGTGTCGTTGGCATCATCACCCCTTACAACTTCCCTACGGATATCGCGTCCATCGCCTTGGCGCACATCATCGCGGCAGGCAACACAGCAGTGTGGAAGCCATCCGAGTACGCACCGGTGAGCTGCGCCATGGTTGCGCAGATCTTCGAAGACGCAGGACTGCCACCCGGCGTTGTCAACGTCGTGCAGGGCCTCGGTGACGTGGGCGCGGCAATCGTGTCTCACGACGATGTCGACGGGATCTTCTTCACTGGGTCGACCAAGACCGGCGAACAGATTGCGCGGGCGGCTGCGCTCAAGCCGCATCTGCTTGAGCTAGGCGGAGACGGGCCTTTCATCATCTTGGGCGACGCGGACGTGGATGCAGCCGTCGACGGAGCGATGAATGGCTGCTTCTACTACTCGGGCCAGGTGTGCACGTCGGCTGAGCGACTCCTTGTCCACGAGGACGTCTACGACGAGTTCGTCACGAAACTGAAGGCGAGAGCCGCTGAGCTGCGCATCGGCGACCCGGCTGACGAGGCCACGCAGATGGGGCCGCTCTGCAATGACGCCACCCTCGGACGGGTCGTCGAGCACGTCGCTGATGCGCGTGAACGCGGAGCTGAGATCGTCCAGTTTGGCCCCGAGAAGGATCTCTACTTCCCGGCCACGATCCTGACCGGCGTCACCGAGGACATGCTCATCATGCAGGAGGAGACCTTCGGGCCAGTGGCGCCGATCATGAAGATCTCGTCGGCAGAGCAGGCGGTAGAGATCGCCAACCGCAGCGAGCTGGGCCTGATCGCCTCGCTGTGGACTCGTGACCTTGCCACAGCGTGGCGGGTCGGTGAGGCGTTGCCGCACGGCTCGGTGAACATCAACGAGACCAGCAACTACTGGGACCAGCTCGCACCCTTTGGCGGTACCGGCAAAAGCGGGGTGGGCCGCGAGCTCTCGCAGTGGTTCCTCGAGTCATTCACTGAGCGGAAACTTCTGGTGTTTGACCTCGGCGACAGCGACGTGAAGTATGACCGCCGCGCTGAAGGCGGATGGTGAGTCGCCCGCCGGCGCCATGATCCCCTGGTTCCTTCTTTCAGGACTTGGCGAGTAGCCAGACCCGCTGAGCCCTTGTCACAACGGTAGTCGGTGCCGGACAGTGTGGCCCACACACCGAGGGCGGCCACGCTCTCCCGAAACGAGGGACGTCACCGTGAGCTCACCGCGAAGGATCTCGCTCGTGACGGGGATCTTGTTTGTCATTGCGACTGTTGCCGCGCTCGTGGCTGCTGCACTGTTGCCGACGGTCACGGGAACGGACTACCTAACAGGTGTCGCTGACCATCCGAACCGGCTGGCGTTGAGTGCGCTGGCCTACCTGATCGCTGCGGCCACCAGCGTCGGTATCGCGATCGCGCTCTATCCGCTGCTGAGGGAGGTCGGCGCCGGCCTTGCCCTCGGGTCGGTCGTCTTCAGAACGATCGAAGCGGTGTTCTACGCGGTGGCGGTGGTGTGTCTTGTGTCAGTGCTTCCGATCGCGGAGCAGGTCGCCACCACCCCAGATGCCGATCGTGGATCGCTTCAGGTGATGGCCGACTCACTGCTGAGCATTCGTGACCACTCGTCGCTAGTGGCAGTCTTGGCGTTCAGT
>JAHELE010000045.1 GCA_024644345.1 Actinomycetes bacterium
ACCACGTCCCGGAGGTGGCGAACTCGGAGGGAATGTCGACCGCGTCGGGCAGGAACCAGGCCTCTGAGTAGCCATCACTTTCGTCACCGACACCAGCCGCACCGTGCAGATGCGTGACGATTGGCACGGGGCCGGTGTATGCGCCAGGAGTGTCGTCAAACGTGGGACGCGTGTCGCGCCCGTCTGATCCGCCCGGAGGGTTGGCCCAATGCAGCGTGGGGTCGACTGGGAGCAGGTGAGGGAGAGCATGGCCATTGGCATCGAGCAGCTCATTCGACCAGCGAACCCGCACCGGGCGGTTGTACTTCGCCTCGATGGTGGCTGACGGCGCCGCGTAGATCGTGCCCCGCTTGGTGCGCGTTCCGTAGCCCCAGACGGTCGTGGCTGGGAAGCCAGCGGGCAAGATCTGCTGTGTGAACTGGCGCATGGAGATCTCGTAGTAGTCGATGTTCTTGGCGCCGCGTCGTTGGATCTTTCCCGTGCGGGGCATGACCGGCGGGATCGGCAACGCCGTCACGAACTTCGGAATCGCGCTGCTGGGCAGAACTGGACCCACTCCGTTCGCGAATGCTGGTGACTGCCAGCCTCTGAGCCCAGTAGTGAGGACAACCGCCCCCGCCGCCGTGATTCGGAAGAAGGCTCGGCGGGAAAGCAGCACAGAATCGTTGGGAGTGGGGGCGGTGTTCGTCATGACAGACCTCGCATCAACTGTGTACCGACAGTTCGTGATGCGTCCCCCAAGCGCAGGTTAGCGACCCAGCGCCTGGGTGGGCGGGGGTCGTTGGTCCCGAATCGAGGGACGGTTGGCTTGTCTCCCGTGCTTATCGGTTAGGCGGTGTCTGGCTAGGCTGAGTGCGGATCGGTGCTCCGTGGGGTGTTGCCTACCGGGTGCTCCGGACGCTGGGCCGCTAGCTCAATTGGCAGAGCTGCGGACTTTTAATCCGTAGGTTCAGGGTTCGAGTCCCTGGCGGCCCACCTGTTTGCTGTGTGACGAGGGTTCGATGACACCGGCGGAGGGCGTCAGTGTGCCCGCCGCGTGATCTGGTGCGGCGGTATGAGCGACGGCCGATGCATCAGGCGTCCGGCGAGCAGCTGCCCCAGCAGAACGCCAGCTGCGAGTGCGATAGCGATGGATACCGCGCGGACCAGAGACTGAAGGCCTCCTTGAGGATCGTTCTCGCTCAAGGCGAGAAGACCCTGATAGACCGCAAGACCCGGGAGAAGGGGGACGATCCCCGGAACCGTGACGAGCACGGGGGGCACCTTCAGTCGGACACCGAACCACCGACTCGCCAGCCCGATGGCGATGGCGGGCACGGCGGTCGCTGCCGCGGCGGCGCCGGGGCTCTTCGCGATCAGGTCTTCCGACCCGGGGGCCACGATCTGCTCCATTCCGGCGTAGATCAGGATGCCGAGCCCTGCCACCAATCCACCGACCACCGCCAGGCGCCATGGTGACTGGTAGGTCAACGCTGCTGCTGCCGCAGCAACGGCGGCGGCGAGGACGGCGATGACGACGACGCTGGCGCTCGCTTTGAGATTGACCGTCGCGGACAGTGAAATACCTCGGTTGTCGGCGAGTGTGAGCCCCAGCAGCACACCAGAGACGATGCCTATCGTCGCGAACGTCAGCTCGACGATCCGGCCGGCTGCGGTGACCGCGAATGAGCCGATGGCTTCTTGGGCGGCGACCATCAGGCTCATCCCAGGCAGCAGGGCAATGATCCCGCCGACGATCACCAGCGACGTGCGGATGCGCCAGGTGTCGTCGTCCGGCTCGAGAGCGGTAATACCGACAACGATCGCGACCGAGGAGAAGGCCACTGTCATGTTGATGAAGAACACCGGCACCTTGCGGTGTGCCATCCGGTTGCCGACCAGTCCGGTGGCAGACGCGGTGAGAAACGCCAGAAGCGCGGTCCGCACATTGCCGCCGAGCTGAACGGTGATGGCGGCCGACAACGCGCCGAAGGCCAAGACGACGAACCAGCGCGGGTAGGGGCGTCGAAGGTGCTCGATGGCGTCGAGTTGCGACTCGACGTCCTGAGGCGCAAGGCGTCCCTCGGACAGGTCGAGTACCAGCCGGTGGGCTGCTGCGACCTTCGCGAAGTGCGTCGATCGGCCCCGGACGACTCGGGCGTCGGTGATGCCGGGGCGCTCACCAGTGGGTGGGACGCTGATGATGATGGACCCGTAGGTGATATCGACCTCGAAGGTGTCGAGCCCGACTGCCGTTCCGACGGCGAACATGGCCGCTTCGACGTCTTCTGTGGGTGCCCCGCCCGCGAGCAGCAGCGTGCCCACCCGCAGAGCCAATGTCACACCGTGGTCGACGGCGGCGAGCTCGGCGTCCTCGCCCGGACGCCGACGCGGATAGACCGCGCGGGTCGGCGTCCGCACCACGGGAATCGGTGCCGTCTCGCCGCGCCACAGGGCGGTGCGCCAGCGAGGCGGGATCGGATCGGTCACGTAGTCAGTATCTCGCGCGTTCCGTCACCTCGGGTCGCACTCGGCGCCGGAAAGCGTCACCCAGGTGTGCACTCGGCGGCCGAAAGCGTCACCCAGGTGTGCACTCGGCGGGGGGGGGTCAGTGGGTGAGGACGGCCGCCCCGTCGACGCGGTCGGCCGCCAGGTCAGAGAGTGCGCGGTCGGCCTGGTCGAGCGGGTAGCTCTGGTGGTGCACCTGCAGCTGCATGGACGCGGCGAGGCGCAGGAACTCCTCGCCGTCGGCCCGCGTGTTGGCCGTCACCGATCGCACCACGCGTTCACGGAAGAGGTGGCGTTGGTAGTCGAGCGCGGGAATGTCACTGAGGTGGATACCCGCGATCGCGACTGTGCCGGCGTCGTCGAGGGCCTCGAGTGCGGCGGGAACGATCTCACCGGCGGGCGCGAAGACGATGGCCGCATCCAGTGGCTCGGGGGGAGCGTCGAAGGTGTCGCCGGCACTGGAACACCCCAGTTCCAGTGCGAGGCCACGAGCGGCAGCCGACCGGGTCATCACGTGCACCGTCGCACCCTGGTGCAGGGCTACCTGGGCCGTCAGGTGTGCCGACGCACCGAATCCGTAGATGCCGAGGCGACCACCCGGTGGCAGCGTCGCCAGCCGCAGCGCCCGGTAGCCGATGATGCCGGCGCACAGCAGCGGTGCGGCGTAGGCGTCCGACCAGTCGGGTGGGATGCGGTAAGCAAAGCCCTCGGGGACGACCGTCCGCTCGGCATAGCCGCCATCGGCGTCCCAGCCGGTGAACTGCGCGTGGGGGCACAGGTTCTCCAGACCGCGACGGCACCAACGACAGCTGCCACAGGTGTGCCGCAGCCATGCGACGCCGACTCGGTCGCCCACTTTGAGCCTGGTGCACCTGGTCCCCACGTCGGTGACGACGCCCACCACCTCGTGGCCCGGGACAGTGCGGGGGCGGCGAGGCGCGAGGTCGCCCTCGGCCAGGTGCAGGTCGGTACGGCAGACGCCGCAGGCGCTGACCTCGACGACCACCTCGCGGGCGCCGGGCTCCGGGTCGGGTAGCGATACCCGGCGCAGCGGGTCGGAGGCCATCGGACCCGGTTGCTCGACCACCCATGCCTGCATGTCACCAGGATCACCGAACGAGCCTCCCCGACCAAGGGGCTATCGGCCCGGCTCATGAGCGGGTGTTCACTCGCACCGACCTATCGCGCAGGTCAGCCGCGGGGCACCCGGACGGTCAGGGCAGCGGGCAGAACACGGGCGACGAAGCCGTGCCCGTCGTCGATGAGGTCGCCATCGATCTGACGCGGTCTCGCGCGGTGCGTCGTGACGACCACCCGTTGTCCGCGCAAGAGGGTGCGGGCCGGGTCGCCGTCGTTGCCGTGGCCCCGCAGGACACCCCACGACGAGCGCACGTAGTCGCGGCTGGTGGTCGGTTCGAAGACCAGCACCTCCAGGGTGCCGTCATCCGGGGCTGACTCCGGCAGCAGCTCGAGACCACCGATCAAGGTGCCGACGTTGGCGACCAGACAGGTGCGCGCGTAGAAGGTGTGCTCCGGTCCGTCGTCGACCTGCACCCGCAGCCGGATCGGATGGTCGCGCACGGTGCGTGCCGCCTGTACCGCGTAGGCGCCCCAACCGAGACGGGCCTTGACCGACTCGCTGACGTCCATCATCGAGGCGTCCCAGCCCATGCCGCACATCACCGCGGACACCTCGTGACGTCCCTTGCCGAGTGAGAGGTCGAGCAGGTCGATCCGGCGGTCGACGCCACCGAAGATCGTTCCGATGGCGTCGGTGGTGTCGAGCGGGATGGTCAGGTTCCGGGCGAGCAGGTTGCCGGTGCCGAGAGCGATGATGCCCAGCGGAACGTCCGAGTCGACCATGCCGGCGACGACCGCTCGCACGGTGCCGTCGCCCCCGCACGCCACCACGAGGAAGGCGCCGTCCTCGATCGCCTTGGCTGCCGCGTCCGTACCCGGGTCGTCTGGCGTGGTCTCGACCCAGCGCAGTGAGCCGAGCTCGTACTGGTCGGCCGCTACCGTCAGAAGTGACCTCAGGGCGTCGGGGTCGTCGACCTTGCTGGGGTTGACAATGGCGACGACGGTCATGCGACGACGGTACCTGGCCGACAGAATGGGGCCATGCGCGTCTCAACACCCGTCGGTCGGCTGCCTGCGTCGGTCGTCATCGCGGGCAATGTCGTCTTCTGGCCGACGTGGACGGCGCTGGTGGGCTACGCGGCACAACGGACGCCGGACGCCCGCTTCTCGTCCGACGACGTGATTACGCGCCCGCGCACCTTCGAGCGACGCGGTGCCTGGTACCGCGACAGGCTCCGTATCGACAGCTGGAAGACCAGCCTGCCGGAGGCCGGCGCGGTGTTCGGTGGGTTCGAGAAGCGAACTGTGGCGTCAGGTGACCGCAGGGTCATGGAGCAGTTCGTCGTCGAGACCCGACGGGCCGAGCACGCTCATTGGGGGATGGCGGCCGGTGCTGCGCTCACACTGCTCTGGAACCCGTGGTGGGTCGCGCCGGCAAACATCGCGGTCGCCGCTGGCAGCAATCTGCCGTGCATCGCCGTGCAGCGGTACAACCGGGCGCGGCTGCGTCGGGCGATCGCCGCCGTGCAGCGGCGCGCTACATCTTCTCGATGACGTCCTTCGGCCCGATCACGATCACCGGGTCCAACGACGGGTCGAGCCACTTCAGCACCGTGCGCATCTGGTCGCGCGGGATCGAGATGCATCCGGCGGTCGCGCCTGATCCGTTCACATGCAAAAAGATGCCGCCGCCCGCAGTGGTGTCGGCCGGTACGCGTGCGATCCGTTGACCGTTCCGCCAGGTGACTCCGCTCGGCAGGTTGTAGTCGAGCACCACGGCGTACCTGTACTGCCTGCGGTACGACGCGAGCCGCTCGGCCCAGTCCGTCCGCCACTTGGCGTGCTTCACGCGGTGCGGTTGGAGCACGTTGTAGGTCTTGGGATCGGTCGGGTCGTAGGGCCACCAGTCGTTCTCGTCGACGCGTCGGTACGGCAGGTCGACACCGGACGGCTTGTCGAGGCCGAATCCGCTGAGCAACGCAAAGGTGCCGGCGGGTGTCGTTCCCGTGTTCTGCTTCCGGTTGGCTGCGCGCCGCACTCCGTTCCAGCCGACCCGGGCGGGGATCGGGGCCACCACGCGTGTCCACTCACCCGCCGTCGTCTTGCGCCAGGTCTGCAGCTTGGCGTAGCTGGTGTTCCAGTCGCGGGTCGTGACGACGACGACCTGGCGGCTGTCGCCGATGTGCGTGAGCCGCTCGGGCAGCGTGGTTGAACCCCCCGCTGCGACCCCGGGAGTCCCCACGATCGCCAGGCTGGCCGCCACGGTCGAGACGACCCCGACCACGATCAGGGGAAGTCGGGGAAGGCGCGTCATTGACCCAGTATCGGCCTTCTCGGTGCTCGACCTGACTCCATGGCAGGGTGGGAAGGTGAAAGGTCGGCTGTTCGTCGGGATCCAGGTGGTCCTGCTCGTTGCGCTGGTGCTGGCTCCTCGCTGGGCGGACGCCTGGGCCCTTCCCGGCTGGACCGCCGTGATCGGATGGGTGATCGCCGGTGCCGGTGCCGCCGTCGCGTTGGCGGCATTCCCCCAGCTGGGGGGCGCTCTGACCCCGCTCCCGGAGCCTCGATCTGATGCCGAGCTGACCACCGGTGGTCTGTACCGGTGGGTGCGGCACCCCATCTACAGCGGGGTGCTGGCGATGGGATGGGGATGGACCCTCGCTCACCCGTCCTGGGCGACCGTGGGAGTCGTGGTTGCACTCACGGTGCTGTTCAGCGCCAAGGCCCGGTACGAGGAGGGACTGCTGGGCGAGCGATACCCCGGCTACGCGGCCTACGCGGCGTCCACACCGAGGTTCATACCGCGTCCGTCGTCCCGCGAGGTCGACTAGTTAGCTGCGGCTGAACCGCCCGGTCACCGCCGCGAACCCGAGCACCGAGCGGGGTTCGTAGGGTGCCCGCCACAGGCCGCCGTGCAGCGCCTCGGTCGCGAAGAGGTCCATCTCGTTCTCGAGCACGACCCCGGCGTGCGCCACCGACCGCTCGTTGAACAGGTCGTGCACCAGCAGCGCTGCCATGACGTGCCGGCTTGCCTGCGGGGTGAAGACGTTCAATCCAAACCGGCCCGAACCAAGGTAGGCCGATTCGAGCACGGTGTTGTTGACTACTGATCTCGTCCGGGTGGGCGGCGCGACATTGATCGACACCCAGGTACCGGCTTCGCGCGACCGGATGGCTCGCCACCGCTGAACGCGCTTGGCGAGTGCGTAGTTGGCGCCCTGTTGGATGATCAGCCCGTCGAAGAGCCCGAACCGGCGCTCGGTCGGCATCGTGAGCATGGAGGGGTAGTTGGGGCGGAACACCCTCCGACCGGCCAGACCGCGTGCCATGGCGACGAGCGGGCTGGTGCCCTCGTACTCGAGCATGGCGGCGCTGGCTGCCTCGCTCGGCACCGCATAGGTATCGGTAGGAGTGGCAAGGTACGCCAGCCCGATGTCGCCTCGCCTGGAGAGAAGCGTCTCGATGATGGCGTCGACGGCTGCCGAGACACGCACGTGCACCTCTCCGGGCGCGTAGACGTAGTCGCCGACGACCAGCGGGCCTTCGAGCTCGAGCAGCCACTGGGCGATCTCGGGGGCCTCGGTCACCACGTCTGCCCCTGCTGCCGGTGCGAGGACGGTATCGGCGGCGTTCGGGCCGACGTCGTGCCGCAGCGGGATGGTGAGGCGTCCCGGAGAACGCCGGGCGGCGTCGATCAGGCTCTGCCACCGGACACTTCCCGGGACGTCGACGGCCACCACATGGGCCCCCCACGCCAGCAGGGAGTGGCACGGGCCCATCTCGGCCCCGGCCCCGAGCACGACGAAGGTGCGGCCGCGCAGGTCGAGCCAGTCGGGCTGCTCGTCGAGCAGGCGCAGAGCCTCGACCGCGGACGGCTCGGCGACGCCGTCGTCCACCCATCGATCGAGCAGGCGGTGCAGCTGGGCTCCGCGCACGGGCTGAAGGTCGTCGTGCAGGAACAGCTCGGGCTCACCGGCTGCACCGTTGCCTTCGATGGTGACTCCGGAGAAGTAGCGGGCACGGGGAACGTCGATCGCCTCGAGAATCGACCCCTCGGCTCCTTGCCGGCGAAAGCGCATCGTGTCGTGCAACGTCGTCAGGCCGTCGGTGGCGATCAGACCGGCGTTGAGCCCGGCCGACAGACGCGTCATCTCGCGGTAGTGGACCGGGTAGTTGCGGTACCACTGCGGCTCGTCGCGTGCAGCGTCGCTGGCTGCGGTGTCGACGCGGTGCGTAGCTGCGGAGATGACGTGGCGTCCCACCGGTTGGGTGGCCCGCTCGCCCTCGGTGAGTGGGAACACGACCCCTGCCTGCGAGCCGTGATTGGTCACTGTCCGTCGACGGAGCCTCACGGCGACACCTCGCGGGCGGCTGCCCGCATCAGCCGATCCCGGACCGCGTGACCGACGCCGGTGTCCGTCGGCAGCACTGCGACCACGACGGTGAGACCCGCGTCGTCTGCCGCGCGGAGTGCGGCGTACAGGGAGTGGGCGTACTCGACGTCGTCGCGCGGGGAGGCGAGGCGCTCGTGATGGACCGGCGGGGGCGGGACGTCGTGCGGCGCGATCAGACCGAAGCGCATGCCGACGTCTGTGGCGATGGTGGTGAGCTCGCTCGGTTCGACCGGTATCACGCGTGCGCGAGGGGAGTAGTGGGCTGCGGTGCTTCCCGGCGTCCGCACGCCGTCGGTGATGAGCGACACCCGGCGGCCGGTGAGCTCGGCCACCTGGTGGGCGGTCACCAGGCCGGCCCGGAGCAGGCGTGGGCTGTCGTCCCAGGCGCCGATGATGGTGGACTCAACCCCCACCGGGCACCGACCGCCGTCGAGGACGAGGTCGCGCGAATCGTCCAGTACGTCGCCGAGCTCATCGAGAACGTGCTGGGCCGTTGTCGGGCTCACCTGCCCGTAGCGGTTGGCTGACGGCGCGGCCAGCCCGTCACCGAACGCCCGCAGGACGTCGAGCGTGAGGGGATGGGCGGGAACTCGCAGGCCGACGGTCGGCTGGCCACCGCAAACGGCGTCCAGAACGTCGGACCCGCGCGGAACGATCAGCGTCAGTGGACCTGGCCAGAGAGCGTTGGCGAGGGACCGTGCCCACGCCGGTACGTCGGCGGCCCACTGGTCGAGAAAGTCGGCGTCGGGCAGGTGGACGATGACCGGATGGTTGGTGGGGCGCCCCTTGACCGCATAGATACGTGACAGCGCCTCCGGGCTTCGTGCGTCGCCGGCGAGTCCGTACACGGTCTCGGTGGGGAGCGCCACGAGACCGCCGCGGCGCAGGGCGGCGACGGCCGCACCGGCGTCCCGCGTCGTTCGAACTGTCACGCCCCCAGTGTGGCGGGTGCGGTCGGTCAGCTGGTCAGGCGGCCGGCTGCTCGCGGCGGGCCTTCCGTTGCCGTGATCGGCGCAGCGACCGGCGCTCAACCTCGGTCATCCCACCCCACACGCCGTGGTCGAGGCGGGCGTCAAGGGCGAACTCGAGGCATTGCGGGCGGACGGGGCACCCGCGGCAGATGGCCTTGGCCGCGAGGGCGTGGTCGCTCGGGCGGTCGGGGAAGAAGACCTCAGGGTCTACCGACCGGCAGCCCGCCTCGATATCCCAGTTCATGGCACCTCCGCAGCCCGAGCCCAATTGGAGCGAGACCAATAGGACGTCCCCCACGCCCCCGCGGTTCCCCCTCCCTGCACCGTGATCGGATCGTTTCCGGCACTTTCTTGGTTCAGATCGGGCTGCAGAGTGCCGGATGTGCTCCGATCACGCGGAGGTGGTGGGCGGGTGGCCGGGTGGGTCGAGTGGCTCGGGTGGGCGGGTCGCTCGAGGTCAGAGGACGCGGGCGCGCACCTTGAAGATCCGGTCGTCGTCCTTGGAGCGGCCCCCGCACGAGTAGGGGGCGGTCTTGGTCGAGCAGTGGGTGTACCGCGTGCTGCCGTTGATCATGACGATGGTCGCCGACCGGACGCTCGAGCGGCCGAACGGGACACGGACCTCGCCATCGCCTCGGCGGTTGAGCTTGATGGGGACGGTCTTTGAGCGCCCGCCGTCGAACGCCACGACGACTCTGGCGGCAGGCGCCGATCCCTTCGGCGGTCCCTGGACGCGCAGCAGAAGGCGCCGGGCGGGCGGCGCATCCTTGCCCGGGACGAATGAGACGTAGATCGACGACAGGTGGTCGAGCTGGGTGCCGAGCCATCCGGTGGTCTCACCCTTGGGGCCGAGCGCCACCCGTGGGCTGAACGGCCTGGGGTAGGCGGCGCCCTCCTTGTATCCCTTTGCTGGACGCAAGTTCGTCGTGACGAACTGGTTGAACACCTTCGAGAAGTCGTCTCCCTCACGGGCGACGGCTCGACGGATGGCGCGCATCGAGTAGGTCTGCGATGCCTTGCTGCTGACCTCGTCGGGGCTGTCGTCAGCAAGTCGCCAGATCTGCGCAACGATCTTGGGCCCGTAGCGTTCTGACAGGTAGCGGAAGAAGAGCCACGACCCGTACTGGTGACGTCGGCGTCCGAAGTCGAGCGGAGTCAGTGGCGCTGCGAGGGCACTGTGCTGCAGCGCGCCGATGTTGAGATTGACGCCGTCGAACACCTGGTCCTCGACCCAGGTTGCGGTGCCCTCGGACATCCAGTCGTCCTCGCGGTGGTCGTAGGCGAACTGCACCGCATGGAAGAGCTCGTGCGCCGCTGAGACCCGCAGGTTGCCGAGGGAGGTGCCTTGGTTGAACTGGGACGCCTTGTAGTCGTTGTCGAGAACGATGAAGGCGGAGACGTCGCGGTAGCGGTAGGTGGACCCGTCGGCGAGGCGGGCGTCGTCGGACGAGGTGTAGCCGGCCAACCCCGCGCTGCCGGTGTCGGCGAGATAGACGTCAAAACGGTTGTCACCGCCATCGACTGACGACCGCTTGTCCGCAAGCGGTGCGCGGAACCCGAGCTTGCCGACGATCGTCGCCCAGCTCGTGGTGACTGCAGCGAGGGTTCGCTCCACCTGGTCGGGGATGCCGTCACCGTCGCCGTCGGCTGGGGGAACGGCGTGGTCGCCACGATCGGTCCAGTGCACGCAGATCGGACGGGTCGGGTGGCAGGCAGGGGACGCCGCGGCTGCGCCCACCCCCCACGACATGTTGCGGCCGAGCTCGACCTTGCCTGCATTCGGCCGAGCCAGCAGGACCGGAGCGTCGAGTCGGCCGTGGTCGGGGTCGGGGGAGGCGACAGGAGCCGCCGCGGCCAGTGAGCCGGTCAGGGCGACCGCGGCAGTGACAGCGGCGACCGAGAGAGCGCGTCGGCCGCGCCCATCCCGCGGCAGGACTCGGCGCAGCTGCCGGGACGACCGGAACGACATGGTGTGGTGACCTCTCCCCGAAGACGAACGAGATCCGAGCATGCCCCGAGTCGGACGACTGAGACACCGGTACGGGAGAAGTTGGGTCGAACGGGCGACCCCGTGTCACCGCGTGTGAGTACTCCCGTGCTGTGTGTGCGCAGAGATGCGGCGGCGTCTAGCGGACGAGGGCCTTGAACCAGTGCTTCTGGTCGTCGTGAACCGGTACCGCGCCGCCACACGAGAACCCCGTCCTACCGCTGTAGCAGCGATGGAACGCGGTGCTGGTGTTCGCCAGCGACACGACGATGTGGCTGATGCTGCTCGGCGCAAAGGGCACATTCGCCGTGCCGTCGCCATGACGATCCAGCTTGACCGCTGTGACGCTGCGCACTGACCCGTTGTCGCGCACGACCATCACGCGGGCCTCGGGATCGGTGGCCCGGCCGGGGGCGTTGATGGTGATCTTGAGCCTGGCATCCGACGGCACCGAGCTTTTCGGACGGATCTCGATCGGCGCGTACGAGGTGTGGTCGAGCACGTAGCGCTGCCAACCGGTGCTCGCCCCGCGGCGCCCAAGGGCGAATCTGTCCTTGGTGGCGGACGGGAACTGCGAACCCTCGGACAGGAAGGCGCTCGGCTCGTTGATCACGACGCCGAAGTCGCCCAGAACGCGGTGGAAGTCACCGTGTCGGTTCACGACTCGTGCCAGGCCCTGCAGTGAGTAGTCGTCGGGGCCGGCCGGAGAACCGTCAACCCGCTCCCATGCCCTCTTGATGACGTCGACGCCGAACTTCTCGGAGAGGAACCGAAGGAACCCCCACCCGCCGTAGACGCTCAAGCCCCGAGAGGTGTCCAGCGGCGCGGCAGGCTTACGGAACTGGCTGGTGAAGAGGTACTGACGGTTGTCGTTGACGGAGTCGAACACCTCGTCCTCGATCCAGGCGGCCGAGCCCTCCATGAACCAGCGGTCCTCGAAGGCGTCGTAGGCGAACTGCACGGCGTGGAAGAACTCGTGCGCGGCGGTGACCTGGAGGTTCTCGCTCGGCGCGTGGGTGGGGAACTCGCGGTGGGAGAAGTCGTTGTCGAGGACGCAGTAGCTGGCGAAGTCGAAGTACCGGTAGCCGTCCTTCAGACGCGAGTCGTCCAGGGTGCAGTAGCCGTAGTAGCCCTTGGTTCCGATGTTGCTGAGATAGACGTCGAAGTTGACGCCGTCGTTGTCGATCGAACCACGCTCGTCGGTGAGCGGTGGCCGGTACCCGAGGGTGTCCACCTCGAAGGTCCAGACGTCCTCCATGGCCGCGATCGTGGTCTCGACCCAGTCGGGCACCTGGTTGGCGTTGGCGTCCGCCAAGGGTGGAGCATCGTTACCGGTGTTGGTCCAGTGGACGCACACGGGGACGGCGGTGGAGCACCCACCACCGGACGCCGACTTCGCTGCCTCATTGCCATCCCAGACCGCGATCCCCACGTCGGTCCTGGAGTTCGCGTCGTTCGGGCGCGCCAGGAGCGCGTTGGCGACCTGCCGGTCGGCGCCGACGAGCTGATCGGCGTGCACCGCCAAATCGCGCAGGGCCAGCGTGGGCGACACCGCAGTCGACTTACCTGACATCACGTCCCGAGCCTGCTGAAGCGCCTGCTCGGCCGCGGCCGTCTGCGACAACGCAGGAACCCCGTCGACGTCAGCCGTTGCGGTGGTAGCCCCCAGGGGGGCGAGCACAGCGAGGCCGACCAGCGCGGCCAACCCGGCGCGCGCACGGGCGGCGTGCGTTCCCAGCATCTGAGCTCCATGAAGTCGTGACGAGGTGAGTCCCCGCATGATGTCGGGCCTGACGCTACTGGTCTGGATCGGCCCAACGGGGGGATGTCGAGCGTGGTGGGGACAGTGTCGCCGAGTACACCACCAGACGCGCCTCACCAGACACCGCCGACCGGGCGATGACGTTGCGCAGGTCCTCGGGGTCAGCTGGTGTGTCCACCGGCAGTCCGAAGGCCGCGCCCAGGGCACGCCAGTCCGGTTCGTCGAGGTCGACGCCGCGCTCGGCGTGCCCTTCCCGCTGCTGGTCGTAGCGGAGCATCCCGTATCCGCGGTCGGCCACCACCAGGAGCGTCACGGGCAGGTGCAGCTGGGCGAGGGTAGCCAGCTCGCCCATGGCCATGGCCAGACCACCGTCCCCGACCACCGCGAGGGTCGGCGTCCCCGATGCCGCCACACCGATCGCCGCAGGCAGGCCGTACCCGAGCGTGCCCCACCCGACCGGGTAGAGCAGCTCGCGCGCCCCATGCACTGCGGCGTAGCCCCCCACCCAGTAGCCGGCGACTGCCATGTCACAGACCACGGGGTTCCCCGGGGGCCAGGCCCGTTCGATGGCATCGACCACAGCAACGGCCTCGCTCGTGGTCTCGTTCGCGCCGGCGGAGGCCCGGACGGTGTCACGGATGAGGAAGGGCGAGTCGGCCCACGGCTCGCGTCCGCCGAGCCGCAACGAGATGGCGTCGACGAACGCCGCGACGTCGGAATCGACGGTGAGATCGGGGCTCAGGGCGTCGCCCGGACGGAGGTTGACGTCGATGACCCGCTCAGGACGTGGCAGTGACCAGTTCGCGGTGGACATGCCGTCGAGGGCGGATCCGAGCACCAGCAGAAGGTCGGCCTCGGCCATGAGCGCCTGGGCGCGGGGTTCCATGGCGGGGACGTCGACGAGCAGCGGGTGCCCGGGTGGCAGGACGCCGCGTGCGGCGTAGGTGGCAAAGACCGGCGCGCCCAGGCGCCACGCGAGGGTGTCGATGTCGGCTCCGCTGGCGACAGCGCCACCCCCGATCCACAGCACCGGACGTCGTGAATCGTTGATCAGGTCGGCGGCAGCGGTCACGGCGTCAGCCGATGGAACTGCCGCCACGGTGACGGCCAACGGCGGGGCGGGCGGTGCCGCCGCCCGCAGCACGTCGGCGGGGATACCCAGGTAGACCGGACCACGCGGATGACTCATGGCGATGGCGATCGCCTTGGCTACCGCAGACACGGCATCGGTCGCGGTGCGCGGCTGCAGCACCGCCTTGGCCAGTGGGGCGAAGCAGGCACCTTGGTTGGGCGACTCGTGGAGCAGACCGCGTACGGCGTCCCGACTGCGCAGCGACTCGGGCACGTCGCTGGCGACCACCAGCAGAGGGACACCGCTGGCTGCCGACTCACCGAACGCTGCCAGCGTGTTGGCGGCACCTGGTCCGGAGGTGACCAGGCACACACCGAGCCCGCCGGTGGCGCGGGCCAGGCCGTCAGCGGCATACGCCGCGGTCTGCTCGTGACGGACCGAGAGGACGCGAAGGCCCGTGGCGTGGGTCGAGCTCTCGTCGAGGTCGGTCCAGAACGGCAGGTTATGCACGCCGGGCAGGCCGAAGGCCGTGGTCACGCCCGAAGCGGCGAGCGCGTCCAGGATCCGGTCGGCAGTGGTGGCGCTCGTCACGCGCGCATCGTCGCACATCGTGTCCGCGCGACAGCGGTTCTAGAGTGACGCCATGACGAGCTCAGGTGCGACGACGTTCGAGAAACGCAACCCCGCGAACACATCCGACGTGGTGTGGAGTGGTGAGCTGTTGCCCGGCGACGCGCTCGTGGACGCGGCGCGGGCGGCACGCGAGGCGCAGCTGCGGTGGGCGAAGGTGCCTTCACCGGCACGGGGTCGGGTCATCGCTCAGGTGGGCAGACTGGTCGAGGCCAACAAGGAGTCTCTCGCCGCACTGGTGACGCGCGAGATCGGCAAGCCCTACGCAGAGGCACTCGGCGAGGTGCAGGAAGTCATCGACACCTGCGACTTCTTCCTGGGCGAAGGGCGTCGGCTCTACGGACAGACGGTGCCCAGCGAGATGCCCGACAAGCAGCTCTTCACGTTCCGCGTGCCCGTGGGCGTAGCCACCATCATCACTGCCGGCAACTTCCCGGCGGCTGTGCCGTCGTGGTACCTGGTACCCGCCCTGCTGTGCGGCAACGCCGTGGTGTGGAAGCCGGCCGAGACGGCCAATGCGGTGGCGCAGGCGCTGACCTCGCTCTTCCATGCCGGCGGAGTTCCCGACGACGTGCTGCGGACGGTCCCCATGGCCGGGGCCGAGACCTTCGCCGGGCTGTCGTCGGCGCTGGCTGCCGGTGTCGTCGACAAGGTGGGGTTCACCGGGTCGACCGAGGTGGGGCGCACGATCGGCGAGCTCTGCGGACGCCATCTGCAGTCACCGTGCCTCGAGCTCGGTGGCAAGAACCCGATGGTGGTCATGCCGGACGCCGACCTCGAGCTGGCGATCGAGGGCGCGCTCTTCAGCGGGTTCGGAACGGCCGGCCAGCGGTGCACGTCGTTGGGCACCGTGTGGGCGCATCGATCGGTGTACGACGAGTTCGTGTCGGGGTTTGCCGAGGCGGTCGAGTCGTGCGTGATCGGCGACCCGACCCGCGACGTCCTGTACGGACCGATGATCGACGAGCGATTCCTTGCTCGCTTTGAGGGATGGCTCGACCTGGTGCAGCCACACCACACCGTGCGTGGCTCGTCGGGAACCGGACGGATCACGTCGTCCAACCCGCGCGCCGGGTTCGTCGGCGACCCCGATGCCGGACTCTTCGCGCACCCGACGATCGTGGTCGGCGTCGAGGCGTCCGACGCGCTCTACGGCACCGAGACTTTCGGCCCGCTGGTGGGCGTCGGGGTCTTCGACACCATGGACGAGGCGCTCGAGCTCGCGAACGGTCATGGGTACGGGTTGTCGTCGTCCGTCTACACCAGCGACCCGCAGTCGGTGTGGCGATTCCGCGAGGGGGTGCGGGCCGGCATGGTGAGCGTCAACAACTCGACGTCGGGGGCAGAGGCGCACCTGCCGTTCGGGGGCAACGGCAAGAGTGGCAACGGGTCACGCCAGAGCGGCGTCTGGGTGCTCGACCAGTTCACCCGCTGGCAGTCGATGAACTGGGACTACAGCGGCCAGCTGCAGAAAGCGCAGATGGACACCGTCGACCTGCCGAGCGATCCCGCCTTCCGCCTCCCCACGTTCTAGGGCCATGTCACATGGGTTCGAATAGACCGAACCCATGTGACATGGCCCCGAAACTGGGGGTTAGCGGATGACGCCTTCGGCGAAGGCTTGCGCGTCGTCGGCGTCCCTGAACACCAAGATCGTGGCGGTGGAGCCGTCGAGCCAGGCGTAGGCCGTTCCGGACTTGTCCGGGGTGGCGATCATGACGACCCGCGTTCCGTTGATGTTGTCGTACTGCGGTTGCGCCGTGCTTCCGGCAACGCCCCCGGCGAAGCCGGGCAGGAAGCTGTCCTCGAAACCGGATGCCTGGGCTGCTGCCGGGTCGATCGCCATCCGCATGATCAGCCCGGCCTCCTGGCCGTCCTTCTTGATGAGCTTGGCCTCGAGCCCCTCGATCTGAGGAGTGGACTGGAGTGTGGCGTCCAGGCTCTTGAAGGCCCCCTTGGGCAGGTCGGTGTAGCTGAAGCCATTCACTGTCGGAAAGTCACCGAGGTCGGCAGCATCACCGCCACCGTCGCCGGTGGTTGCGCTGTCGGACGGGGATGCGCTGTCGGACGGGGAGGCGGTCGCTGCGGCGGACGTCGTCGCGCCATCAGCGACCGGCGCCGCGTCGTCGCTGCTGCAGCCCCCCACAAGAAGGGCGGCCGATGCCACGAGGGTGAGACCGCTGAGACGGAGGGTGTGCATGGGACTCCCCGGGGCAAGAGCAGGACAGGATGACGGAGCCTCGTGGCTCTGCTCCCTACGGTAGCGTCGAAGGATGTCCGATCTGCAGGCCGACCTGCGCACCAAGCGTGATCAGGTCAACGCTGAGCTCACGCAGCTCACCGAGCCGGCGCCCGACACCGGCGGCATCTCGTTCGGCAAACGGATCGGCGACGGAACCAGCATTGCCGTCGAGCGGATCACTCAGGTGGCGGCCCACGACGGTCTGCAAGTGTTGCTCGCCGAGGTCGAGCGCGCCGAGGCGAAAGTTGCCGAAGGCACCTATGGCACCTGCGACGTCTGCGGCAAGCCGATCGGCTCAGGCCGCCTCGAGGTGCGGTTCTGGTCCACCCGCTGCGTCGACTGCGCCTAGGCGCTGCCACGCACGCGCTGCCTACGAGGCGTGGTGCTCCAACGCGACAGTGGTGGGCTGGCCGGTCCGCTCGTCCTGGTGGACGTGCAGCACGGTCATCGAGGCGGTCGGCATGGTGTCGGGCAGCGGGTGGTCCCACGGCTCGGCCGACGGCGCGCCTGGGCAGAGCTCGACGAGATGGTCGACCAGGTCGGGCAGGTACGGCCGGTGACCGCAGAGGACGGTCGGCTCGTGCGTGCGCCAGGTGTCGGCCAGCAGCTCACCCCCACACTCCAGTGCCGCCTCCGGTGTCGAGTCAAACCCTTCCTCGGTGAGGGCAGGTTCGGAGGCCAGGGGCACACCGACCGCGAGTGAGTAGGGGCGCACCGTGTCCGAGCAGCGTCGCGCTGCCGAGGAGTGGACCCGCTGGACGCCGTAGGCGGCCAGGCGACTGACCAGCGCCTCCGCCTGCTCGACCCCTGAGTCATCGAGCGGCCGGTCGACGTCACCGCCGGGCCAGTCCACCCGCTTGACCGCATTACCGTGACGCAGAACCAGAAAGGGAGTTCCGGGAGGATCATCGGCGAGCTTGACGAGAAGCGCGTCGTCGCGGCGGGTCACCAGTTGACTCGCATCGTCGATCGACAGCCAGCGGATCTCGTCGACCTCGCTGCCTGGAACGAAAGGGGACGCGTCCACCACGACCGCCCGCCAGTAGTGCACCTCCTTCGGGACGCCGTCCACGTCGTACTGCTGCAGGGGCAGCGGACGACGGAGGGCGACGGTCAGCCCGGTCTCCTCGAGGACCTCACGAATGGCGGTGAGCGTGATGTGCTCTCCGGCGTCCGCCTTGCCTTTGGGAAGCGACCAGTCGTCGTACCGCGGACGATGCACGAGGAGGACCTCGACGCCGGCCGGGCTCTGGCGGGTGATCAGGCATCCGGCTGCAACGATCGGGCTTCGGCTCATGGCGGCGACCTCACGACTCCGGTGTCATCCACGCGCGCCATGCCGAGTGCGAGACACGGGGCCAGATCTCGATGAACTCGCCGCGGATCTCCGCTACCCGGAGGCGCTGCTGCGTGTACAGGGCGCCAAGCGCGAAGGGTGCCCGCGTCCCTCTGGCCTGTGCCGAGAGCCCCAGCACCAGGTCGGCAGCGATCGCCGCATCCTGGTGCTCTCCGAGCAGCTCGGTGACCTGGGCCAGCTGCTTGGCGAACTTCTTGGCCGGCCCACCGAAGACCGGCACACAGGCCTCGACGGTGTAGCGGGCACGCTTGGCGGTGATCCGGGTGCGGTGCCAATGGTCGTCGTGCCCTTCGAGCTCGTTGTGCAGCCGGCGTCCCTGCTTGGCGAGCTTGCGCCAGCTGGCGTCGGCCAGCGGAGGAAGGACCACCGCGGACCGTCCCTCGGCGAGCTCGGTGGTGGGCGGCTGGGCTGCGGCCGCGTGCAAGGCGGCCATCAGCTCGCGGTAGCGGGTGGAGGCCAGCGCCGCGTCGATCGACGAGTTCGCCTCGGCGAGCTCGGCGTCCAGGTGTGTCTGGATGGTGACCAACGCAGCGGCGCCGTCCACCTCCGGTGGCAGAGCGCGCACCGCGTCGATCAAGCGCGCCTCGAGCACCTCTCGGTCGCGTGACTGGCTGAGCACGTTGGCGATCCACCCGAGCTCGGTGCGGAGGCCCCTGGCCCAGGTGTCGTCGACGAGCGGCGCAAAGGCCTGCAGCACGCTGCGCAGTCGGCGCGCAGCGACGCGGTACTGATGGACGGAGTCGGGGAGGCCGCGACGGAGACGTTGGTCCTGGGTGACGATGGCGGCCACCTGGGTGCGGACGTGGTGACGCACCGCGTCCGACGCCGGTTGCTTGGGACGCGGACGGCTGCCGATGTCGATCAGTGGGCCCAGCGGCTGGTCGCCGACCAGGGCGCGGATTCCTTTGCTCTGAGACGTCGAGGTCGCGCCGCCGGCATCGAGCAGCACGAATACCACCGGTTCGAGCAGGTCAGCGTCCTTGAGAACCTCGACCTCGATCTCGCGGTACTCGGTACCGGCCTGTGCTCCGTCGGTGATGGTGACGAGGTCGTCGACGATCTCGACGCCGGGCTCGCCATCGGCTGTGTGCACGACGTACGGGGTGCGCTGGGTCCGCTGTGTCGCCAGAGGTATGAGCTCTGCGCCGCCGGTGAGCGCGATGACCGACTGTGTAAGGGCGGCGGGCACGCGCCCCGGCCGGCCAGCCGAGAGCGGAAGCACTCGCTCGATACGTGCTTCGGACGTCAGATCGAGCGGAGGGAGCTTCAGGTGCCATCCGGAGTCGTTGCCTCCGGTGCGGCGGCGCAGGGTGACGCGCGACCGGGCGAGCCGGAAGTCGACGGTGTCGTAGTAGACCGCGTTCAGGGTGCGCCGCCGCTCGACGGAGACCTCGCCGATCGTCGAGAGTGCGTCGACGACGTCGGGGATCGAGAAGGACGGGGGAACCGTCAGCTTCCGCTCGATCTCCGTCACGGAGCGGGGTTCGGTCATCTCAGGGGGGCACGCCGTGACTGTCGCTTCAGCGCGATCAGCTCGGCCTGCAGGTCGGCCAGTGGCTCCCCGTTGTCGTCCTGGCTGACCTTGAGCCACTCACCGTCAGGCATGAGGTGCCAGGACGCCGTTCCCGGGTCGAAGGACAGGTCGAGGATGGCACCGAGGTTGGCGACGTGCTGCTCGCCCACGATGCTGACGAGCGCTTCGACGCGACGATCGAGGTTGCGGTGCATCAGGTCGGCACTGCCGATGAACACATCCGGCTCGCCGTCGTTCTCGAACCAGTAGATGCGTGAGTGCTCGAGGAAGCGTCCGAGGATGCTGCGCACCCTGATGTTCTCT
Organism: Actinomycetes bacterium; assembly: GCA_024644345.1. Taxonomy (GTDB): domain Bacteria; phylum Actinomycetota; class Actinomycetes; order JAHEKZ01; family JAHEKZ01; genus JAHEKZ01. The sequence goes on from JAHELE010000045.1 coordinate 19,820, forward strand.
GACAGCCCGGGCACGCCCGCCTTGATGCCACAGATGCCGCGCACCAGAACGTCCACCGGTACGCCTGCCTGCGACGCACGGTAGAGCGCATCGATGATCTGCTCGTCGACGATCGAGTTCACCTTGAAGCGGATCGTGGCCGGACGCCCTTGGCGGTGGTGGTCGATCTCGCGGTTGATCCGGTCGACCAGCCCCGAACGCACGGAGTGAGGCGCCACCAGCAGTCGTTGGTAGTCGGTGGTGAGCGAGTAGCCGGTGAGCACGTTGAACAGCTTGCTGACGTCGTCGCCGACCGCGGGGCTGGAGGTGAGCAGACCCAGGTCTTCGTACAGCCGGGCCGTCTTGGGGTGGTAGTTGCCCGTGCCGATATGCGTGTACCGACGCAGCACTCCGTCCTCGTCCTGTCGAACGACCATGCTCAGCTTGCTGTGGGTCTTCAGGCCGACGACGCCGTACACGACGTGGCACCCCGCCTGCTCCAGCTTGCGGGCCCATCGGATGTTGGCCTGCTCGTCGAAGCGCGCCTTGATCTCGACCAGGACCAGCACCTGCTTGCCGGCCTCGGCGGCATTGATCAGGGCGTGCACGATCGGCGAGTCACCGCTGGTGCGGTACAGGGTCTGCTTGATGGCCAGAACGTTCGGGTCGTCCGCAGCCTCCTCGAGGAAGGCCTGCACACTGGTGCTGAACGAGTCGTACGGGTGATGCAGCAGGACGTCGCGGCTGCGCATCACCTCGAGGATCTCGGGTGCGTCAGAGGTCTCCACCTCGTTGAGCTCCGGCGAGGTCATGGGTAAGAAAGGGGGGTACAGCAGCTCCGGTCGCT
>JAHELE010000151.1 GCA_024644345.1 Actinomycetes bacterium
CTGCCCGGCGTCACCAAGAGCAGCTGGTAACCACCATCCCTACGCCGTAGGTCCCGAAGAAACGTGCAGCGGAAACCGCGGCGAGAGAGAGTAGACGAAACATGACGATGACCGATCCGATCGCAGACATGCTGACGCGTCTGCGGAACGCCAACTCGGCGTTCCACGAAGACGTCGCCATGCCCTCGAGCAAGATCAAGCAGGGCATTGCGCAGATCCTGCAGGACCAGGGGTACGTCCGTAGCTGGCACGTCAAGCAAGAAGATGGCGCACCCGGCGAGACGTTGGTGATCGACCTGAAGTTCGGGCCCCAGCGTGAGCGCTCGATCGCCGGGATCCGCCGAATCTCCAAGCCGGGTCTGCGCGTCTACGCGAAGGCAACGGCCATGCCTCGGGTGCTGGGCGGTCTGGGGATCGCGATCATCTCCACCTCGTCCGGTCTCATGACCGACAAGCAGGCGACCAAGAAGGGCGTAGGTGGGGAAGTCCTCGCCTACGTCTGGTAGCGGGGGTCTGTCATGTCACGTATTGGGAAGCTTCCCGTCACCATTCCGTCTGGCGTCGATGTCGCGATCGACGGACAGGACGTCACGGTCAAGGGCCCCAAGGGCAGCTTGAGCCACACTGTCGCCGAGCCGTTGACCGTTGAGCGTGCCGATGACGGTGAGATCATGGTCAACCGTCCGAACGATGAGCGCCTCTCCAAGTCGCTGCACGGCCTGACGCGTACCCTCGTGGCCAACATGGTCACTGGCGTTACTGCCGGATACGAGAAGAAGCTGGAGATCGTCGGCGTGGGCTACCGCGTGACGGCGAAGGGAAAAGATCTCGAGTTCGCCGTGGGCTACAGCCACTCCGTCGTGGTCACCCCACCTGAGGGCATCACCTTCGCGGTCGAGAGCCCGACGAAGTTCTCGGTCTCTGGCATCGACAAGCAGCAGGTCGGCCAGGTGGCTGCCAACATCCGCAAGATCCGCAAGCCCGAGCCCTACAAAGGCAAGGGCATCCGGTATGCGGGCGAGCACGTCCGCCGCAAGGTCGGAAAGGCTGGTAAGTAGTCATGGCACTGTCCACCAAGCCAGGACGCCGTACGGCGCGGCAGGCATCACGTGCCCGTCGTCACCTGCGGGTCCGCAAGAAGGTCGAAGGCACGCCCAACCGTCCGCGGCTGGTCGTCAACCGCTCTGCGCGGCACGTGTTCGTCCAGGTGATCGACGACGAGGCCGGCCGTACGCTGGCTTCGGCATCCACCATGGAGACCGACGTCCGTGCGGGGTCCGGTGACAAGACCGCCAAGGCTCGCCAGGTCGGCTCCCTGGTGGCCGAGCGCGCCAAGGCGGCCGGAGTCGAGGCCGTGGTCTTTGACCGCGGCGGAAACCGCTACACCGGCCGGGTCGCTGCCCTTGCAGACGGCGCCCGCGAAGCCGGACTGAACTTCTGATCCCGATCATCAAAGAAGAGGAAGCAACCACATGAGCAGCGCACCTTCGCGCCGCGGCAGCAGCGGTGGCAACGAGCGTCGCGGTCGCCGCGGCGAGGCCGCCGACAAGACGCCGTATGTAGAGCGTGTCGTCGCCATCAACCGTGTGGCCAAGGTGGTCAAGGGCGGACGTCGGTTCAGCTTCACCGCCCTGGTCGTCGTGGGTGACGGTGACGGAACTGTCGGCGTTGGCTACGGCAAGGCCAAAGAGGTACCTGCCGCCATTGCCAAGGGCGTCGAGGAGGCCAAGAAGAGCTTCTTCAAGGTTCCTCGGATCCAGGGCACCATCCCGCACCCGGTGCAGGGTGAGGACGCAGCGGGTGTCGTGCTGCTGAAGCCGGCTGCCCCAGGTACCGGTGTCATCGCCGGTGGCCCGGTGCGCGCCGTACTCGAGGCCGCCGGGATCCACGATGTCCTCAGCAAGTCGCTCGGTTCGTCGAACGCCATCAACATCGTGCACGCGACCGTGACGGCACTGCGGAGCCTGGAACGCCCCGAGCAGGTCGCGGCGCGCCGTGGCCTTCCTCTCGAGGATGTGGCACCCGAAGGTCTGCTGAAGGCCCGGGCTGCGGGAATGAGCTCCTGATGGGTCGGCTCAAGGTCACACAGCGCAAGTCGGTCATCGGCGGCACCAGCAACCAGCGGAACTCCATGCGTTCACTGGGTCTGAAGCGGATCGGTGACGTCGTCGTCAAGGAGGACCGCCCCGAGATCCGGGGAATGGTCGGCACGGTGTCGCACCTCGTCACCGTCGAGGAGGTCGACTGATATGACACTGAAGGTTCATCACCTGCGTCCGGCGCCCGGTGCCAAGAAGGCCAAGACCCGGGTGGGTCGCGGCGAGGGCTCGAAGGGGAAGACCGCCGGGCGCGGCACCAAGGGCACCAAGGCGCGCTACCAGGTCCGTCCGGGGTTCGAGGGCGGTCAGATGCCGCTGCACATGCGTCTCCCGAAGCTTCGCGGCTTCAAGAACCGCAACCGCGTCGAGTTCCAGGTCGTCAACCTCGCCAAGCTCCAGACCCTGTTCCCTGAGGGTGGCACGGTCGGCGTCGACGAGCTGGTCGCCGCCGGTGCGGTGCGTGCCGACCGTCCGGTGAAGATCCTGGGCAACGGCGACCTGACGGTTTCCCTGCAGGTGACCGCGCACAAGTTCTCCGAGTCCGCAAAGAGCAAGATCACCGCCGCTGGCGGGTCCACGACCGAGCTCTAGACCTGCCGAGCCCCGCTGAACGGTGTGGGCACGGCTGTTAGGGTCCCTGAGATGACCATGCGCGGGGAGGGCCAGCTGTGATGCTGCGAGTGTTCGGTCAGGCGTTCCGTACGCCTGACCTGCGCACCAAGATGTTCTTCACGCTGTCCATGATCGCGATCTACCGGATCGGTGCCTTCGTTCCGACCCCTGGCGTCGACTACCCCGCGGTACAGCGCTGTCTGACCGCGGTCGAGGGTGACAGCCTCTACCGGTTGATCAACCTCTTCAGCGGTGGCGCCCTCCTGCAGCTGTCGATCTTCGCGCTCGGGATCATGCCTTACATCACCGCCAGCATCATTCTCCAGCTGCTCACGGTGGTGATCCCGCGGCTCGAGACGTTGAAGAAGGAGGGGCAGGCGGGAACGGCCAAGATCACCCAGTACACGCGCTACCTGACCATCGCGCTGGCGATTCTCCAGTCGACCGGAATCATCGCACTGGCACGTTCCGGACAGCTTCTTACAGGATGTACCGAGCCGATCATCCCGGACAGCTCGATCACGATCACGGTCACCATGATCGCGATCATGACGGCGGGCACGGCCGTCGTCATGTGGCTCGGTGAGCTGATCACCGACCGGGGCATCGGCAACGGCATGTCCTTGATGATCTTCACCTCGATCATCGCCGGTTTCCCCGGCCAGCTCAGCGCGATCTACCAGAGTCGCGGGGCCTGGACCTTCCTGGTGGTGATTGCGGTGGGTATGGCGGTAGTCGCCTTCGTCGTACTCATGGAGCAGGCGCAGAGACGCGTTCCCGTGCAGTACGCCAAGCGAATGGTTGGTCGACGCCAGTACGGCGGTTCGTCGACGTACATTCCGATCAAGGTCAATCAGGCGGGCGTCATCCCCGTCATCTTCGCGTCGTCCCTGCTCTACCTTCCGGTGCTCTTCGTCACTCTCACCGGAAACACGGGCGTCATCTTCGAATGGGTGCAGACACACCTCGTGCGCGGAAGCGGCGTGTGGTACGCCGCGCTCTTCTTCGCCCTAACGGTCTTCTTCACCTACTTCTATGTCGCGATTACGTTCAACTCGGACGACATCGCCGACAACATGAAGAAGTACGGCGGTTTCATTCCGGGTATTCGTGCGGGCCGTCCGACCGCCGAGTACCTCGACTACGTGCTGACGCGGCTCACCGCCGTTGGCGCCGTCTACCTCGCGGCGATCGCGGTCATCCCGATCGTGGTGTTCGCCAGCTTCGGTCAGGGTCAGAACTTCCTGTTTGGTGGCACGTCGATCCTCATCATGGTCGGAGTGGGCCTCGATACGGTCAAACAGATCGAGAGCCAGCTTCAGCAGCGCTCGTACGAAGGGTTCCTGCGCTAGTGCGGCTGGTTCTGGTCGGGCCGCCCGGTGCCGGCAAGGGCACCCAGGCCGCGGTTCTTGCCCAGACCTTGGGCGTTCTGCATATCTCGACCGGCGACATCTTCCGTGCCAACGTGGGTCAAGGAACACCGCTGGGTCTGCAGGCCAAGGAGTACATGGACGCGGGCAAGCTCGTCCCCGACGAGGTCACCAACGCCATGGTGGCCGACCGGTTGATCCAACCAGACGCGGTCGCGGGGTTCTTGCTCGACGGCTACCCGCGCAACCTCGGACAGGCCGACGTGCTCACCCAGCTGCTCGAGGACTCGGGGACGCCGCTGGACGTCGTGGTCGAGCTGGTCGTCGACACCGAGCACGTCGTGCAACGCCTACTCTCCCGCGGTCAAGGTCGGGTGGACGACACCGAAGAGATCATCCGTCACCGGCTCGAGGTGTACGCGTCCGAGACCGAACCGCTGGTCGACTACTACCGCGAGCGAGGTGTCCTGCGTGCGATCGACGGAGTCGGGTCGGTCGACGAGGTGACAGCTCGCATCCTGAGCGTTCTGAAGGTCTGACGTGTTCGGCCGAAAGAACGCGATTGAGCTGAAGAAGCCCGACCAGTTCGAGCGCATGAGGGTCGCCGGGTTGGTCGTGGCAGACACCCTGCAGCTCCTGCGCGAATCTGTCTCCGCGGGGATGACCACTGCCGACCTTGATGCCATCGCGCGCGAGTCCATCGCATCGGCGGGAGCGACTCCGTCGTTCCTGAACTACCACGGCTTCCCGGCGGTGATCTGCACATCGGTCAACGACGAGATCGTCCATGGCATCCCGGGGACCCGTGTGATCAACGATGGCGATCTGGTGTCGATTGACTGCGGGGCGATCGTGGACGGGTGGCATGGCGACGCGGCATTGTCGATGGTGGTCGGGGAGTCGACCCCCGAGGTTGCTCAGCTTCTCGAGGTGACCGAGACCGCGCTGTGGAGGGGGATCGCCAAGGCATCCGTGGGTAACCGGCTCAGCGACATCGGGCACGCCGTCGAGGCGCACGTCCGTGCCTCAGGTGACTACGGCGTCGTCGAGGAGTACGTGGGCCACGGGATCGGTACCTCGATGCACATGGACCCCAGCGTGCCCAACTACGGCCAGCCGGGGCACGGACCCCGGTTGGTCGCGGGGAT
>JAHELE010000046.1 GCA_024644345.1 Actinomycetes bacterium
CTGGTTGACGCACTCGAGCCCCAGCTCGGCCACCGACCCACCTTCGCCATGCTCAAGGGACGCAGCAACTACCTCTGCCTCCACCGGCTCAACAGCGGCGAGCAGGAGCCGGACGACGAGGAAGCCCTGTTCGCGCCGACACCCACGTCGAAGGCCGGGCGTGACGTCGTCCGCATCCGGCAGTGGGCCGAGACCACTGAGACCGGTGACCGCGACGAGGTAATCCCCGCACCCGACGATCGGGCGTGGCGCAGCCTGTCGGTGACACCCCATGAGTGTCTGGGTGCGCAGCGCTGTCCGTTCGCCGACGACTGCTGGGCCGAGATCGCTCGAGAGCGTGCGCGCGAGGCGGATGTCGTCGTGACCAACCACGCCATGCTGGCCATCGATGCGCTGTCGGATGCCCGGCTGCTGCCCGAGTCCGATGTGATCGTCGTCGACGAGGGCCACGAGCTGGCCGACCGGGCGACCGGCGCCGTCACCGACGAGCTGACCGCACCCATGGTCGAGCGTGCCGCGCGGCGCGGTCGTTCATTCGCGGGGGAGGCCCCCACCGAGCGACTGATGGACGCCGCCGCGGCGCTCGACGGGGTCCTCGCCGAGACGACCGAGGGACGCATGCCCGAGGTGGGGGGCCGCCTCTTCGACGCGCTCGTGGCGGTGCGCGATGCCAGCCATGACGCACTGGCGTCGATCGGCAGCGCCAAGAGCGGCGACGACGACCTGGCAACGCGGGTGCGTGCCCGGGCAGCGGTCGAGGACGTGCACGAGATCGCCGGACGCCTGGTGGTGGCCGGCGAGAAGGACGTCGTGTGGCTGGCCAAGCCGGAGCGACGCCCGGCCACGCTCTACCGGGCTCCCTTGTTCGTCGGCGGGTTGCTGCGGGCCGGGCTGTTCGACGAGCGCAAGGTTGTGCTGACCTCGGCAACCCTGGAGCTGGGCGGTGGCTTCGAGCCGGTCGCTCGGGGCGTGGGCCTCACCGGTGACGGCGCGCCACCGTGGCGCGGGCTCGATGTCGGCTCGCCGTTCGAGTACGGCAAGCAGGCGATCCTGTACATGGCAGCGCAGCTGCCGGCACCGGGCCGCGACGGGATCGCCGAGGCGACGCTCACCGAGCTCGCTGAGCTCATCGAGGCAGCGGGTGGGCGCACCTTGGGGCTCTTCTCATCAATGCGAGCAGCGCAGCAGGCGGCTGAGGAGATGCGCGAGCGGCTCGACCTGCCGGTGCTCTGCCAGGGAGACGACGCCATCTCCGAGCTGGTGCGAGTCTTCGCCTCCGACGCGACGACCTGCCTGTTCGGCACCCTCTCGCTGTGGCAGGGCGTCGACGTCCCCGGATCGGCGCTGCAGCTGGTGGTCATCGACCGCCTGCCCTTCCCGCGGCCGGACGACCCGCTCGCCTCGGCCCGCGCGCGGTACGTCGAGTCGCACGGGGGCAGCGGGTTCATGCAGGTGTCAGCCACGCAGGCATCTCTGCGACTGGCCCAGGGCGCCGGCCGGCTGATCCGATCGGCCGACGACGTCGGGGTGGTGGCCGTCCTCGACTCGAGGCTGGCAAACGCCCGCTATGCCGACTTCATCCGGGCGTCGCTGCCGCCGATGTGGCCGACCACCGACGGGGCACTCGTGCGGGCCTCGCTCGCCAAGATCGACGCCGCGGCCCCACCGGTGCTGCCGGTCGCCGAACGGGTGGTCGCGGGTGCCTCAGCTGCCGCCCTTCCTGGCGAGGGCGGACCGGCGGGCGCCGACGAGTCCGACCGCCGCGGCAAGCGCTGGACCGACGACGAGGACGGCAGGCTCGCCGAAGCCTTCGCTGCCGGCACCCCAGCTGGACTGCTGGCTGACGAGCTGGGGCGTACGGCGTCCGCCGTTCGGTCGCGGTTGAAGTCTCAAGGGCTTACTGCCAGCGTCCGGTGGTGCGAAGGGGCACACGTTCCCGACGTCGACAAGACGCTGGCGTACGCCCTGGCAGAGGTGCCGCCGCCGTTGCGGGCGTCGTTGGATGCTCTGGCCGAGGCGTTGCAGGCCGACCAGTGGACGGCCACCGTCGACGGCGATGCGCTGCGCGTCACCGCCACCCCCACAGGTGAAGCGCTCGACTCGGCCGTCGCGGTGGAATCGGCCGACCCGCTGCTCATGGGCGAGGCGTCCAGCAGGTTTCTGGTGGTCACCGGCGCGGCAGAAGACGCCCCTGCTGGGGTGGACGCTCAGATCGTTCCCCCAACGGCGAACCCGGCTTAGCCTGCCGCTACGGGCCTGGGATCTGTTCAAGATCGTCAACTCTGGCACAAAACCCCGATGACGCACGTACCGTGGAAGTGGATGGCGACAAGTCGGCCATCCGGGGGGAGCGATGAGCGACGAGAGGGGCGACGCTCCGACCACGAACGGCGGTCGGAGCCAGGCAGTTGTCGGGATTGCGCTGGCGGTTGTCGTGGCGTCGGTCGTGCTGCTGTTCGTGCTGCTGTTCGTGCAGCTGCGCAGCAGCACAGCGAGCTCGGATGCATCGGCCCGCTATGCCCCGACCAACGTGGCGAACCCATCAGATCTCGTAGGCGTGTGGTGGCCGCGCGGTCGCGACTCACTCGATGGGCGACTCCTGGCAGTGGGGGCCGGCGAGTTCGCCGTCTTCGATGACTTCTGCCAGGCGGATGGATCGTGGCGGGCCTCGGGCTCTGGCCTCATCTCGACGTTCTATACCAACAGTGGCAGCGGGCAGTGCGATGGCATTCTTGACGTGAGCGACAGCTGGTTCTCAGGGATCACCTGGTTCGTCGCAGCCGATGATCGCGTCGAGCTCTTGAACGCATCAGGTGAGACCGTCCTCACTCTGGAGCCGGCATCGCAGAGCTCCTCCAAGATGCTTGACGGCTTCGACCTGAAATTTCCGGACCAGCAGCCGGTTGCCGCCCTTCCGGGCGGCGTCGAAGTTCCCACCTTCGAGCAGCTGGTAGACATTCGATGGCTACCGCTTGATGTGCCTCCGGTTCGCAAGAGTGCCAACTCGGGCCAGGCATTTGCGGAGTTCTCCGCCGATGGATACTGGGCGGGGTCGGACGGCTGCAACGGTCAACGCGGTAGCTGGGCGCTGCATCCCGAGACGGGAGAATGGCTGGCCACCAGCGGCGTCTCCACCCAGATCGGCTGCTCGAACGTCCCGATCGCCGAGATGGTGGTCGGCGCGACCGCGGTCGGCCTCGATGGTGACGAGCTCGTCCTCTTCGATGCCCGAGGCGACGAGACGGCTCGGTTCGCGCCTGAACCCCTGCCATCAGGGTGACTCCGGATCGGCAGAACCCGCTGTCGGTACCGCCGGTGCGTGCCCCGACCGGACGTGACGCGTCTCACGCCCCCTACCCGTCAAGGCTGACGGCCAGGGCACCGACGACAATGGGGACCGCATATCTCGGCTGAGCATCTGGCCCGAGGCACGATCCCAACCCTGTGAGGACCCTTCTTTCATGACGACCACCCAAGACCTGGAGCGCGACGCGCTCGAGACCCCCGTTCACGCCTACGCCGCTGAGCCCTTCGCCGATGAGTACGGAGATCCGGCTCGGTACGACCTCGAGTACGGCACCGCCGGCGCCGACGTGCCGTTCTACGTGGCACTGGCTGAGCAGACCGTGGGCCCCGTCCTCGACGTGGCCACCGGGACCGGACGCCTCGCCCTTGCCCTGGCCGAGGCCGGCCATGACGTCACCGCCGTCGACGTCAGCGCCGCCATGGTCGAGTTCGCCGCGGCAAAGGACACCGACGAGACCATCACCTGGGTCGAGCAGGACGCCCGCGACCTCAAGGTGCGCGGCAAGTTCGGTCTGGCTGTGCTGGCCGGCAACGCGCTGCAGCAGTTCGTGACCAACGACGACCGCACCGCCGTGCTGAAGGCGATCTACCGCCACCTCGCACCAGGTGCCACGTTCGCGTTCGCGATCCGCTTTCCCCACGCCACCGAGCTGGCCCGGACCGTCGAGACCGCCGAGATCTGGCACTCGTACGCCGACGCCACCGGCAGCCAGGTGATCGTCTCCGGCACCCAGCGCTACGACGCCCTCACCCAGGTCATGACGCACGAGACCTACCGACAGTTCGCCGTCGACGGCACCCCCGCCGCCGCGCCGACTGCTACCGCCGTTCGCTACTCGTTCCCGCAGGAGCTGGACGCCGCCCTGAGCGCCGCCCGCTTCGAGATTGAGGCGACCTATGCCGACTTCGCCGGCACCCCGCTGACCGCTGAGACGGCTGCGACTGCGTCCGCCCTGGTCTACGTGTGCCGCAAGCCCGAGAGCACCAAGCGCTAGACCGCACAACTGACAAGCGGAGGGGCTCACCGGATGGTGGGCCCCTCCGCTTGTTGTTGGCTGCCGATCAAGACCGCGACTGTCACGAAAGTGTCGACTGTGGGCGGGCTGGGTGGTCGGTTTCGTGACAGTGGGCGGTGGGGACGCGGTCAGAGGCTGCGGAGGACCGCCGTCACCTTGCCCACGACGACGGCTTCGTCGCCGAGAATGGGTTCGAAGTCCGGGTTGTGCGGCATCAGCCAGATATGTCCGTCGCGCTTCTTGAAGGTCTTGACGGTGGCCTCTCCGTCGAGCATCGCAGCCACGATGTCGCCGTTCTCGGCGTTCGGCTGCTGACGGACGACCACCCAGTCGCCGTCGCAGATGGCCGCGTCGATCATCGAGTCGCCGACCACTTTCAGCATGAACAGCTGCCCGTCGCCGACGAGCTGGGTGGGCAACGGGAACACGTCCTCGACCGCCTGCTCGGCGAGAATCGGACCGCCGGCGGCGATGCGGCCGACCACCGGAACGTAGGTGGCGGCCGGGGTGGCGTTGCCCGAGTCTGTGACGTCGATGGATGCTTCCGCGGCGTCGGGGAGGACGACCTCGATCGCGCGAGGCCGGTTCGGGTCGCGCCGGATGAAGCCCTTGCGCTCGAGGGAGGCGAGCTGGTGCTTGACGCTGCTGGGGCTCGTGAGCCCGACAGCTTCGCCGATCTCGCGCATGCTCGGGGGATAGCCCCGCTCCGTGACCGACCGGTGGATGTGTTCGAGCACGAGGCGCTGCCGCTGGGTCAGTCCGTCGTCTGCGACCGGGCCGTCGGGCATCTCGTGGACGCCGCTGGGGCTGTCGGGTGCGGGGCTCATGGGCTCGTCTCCTGCCGTGGGCGGACGTGGTGCGCTGGTGGGTGACCTGTCGGTGGCGTGGTGCAGGGTGTGGCCATGTCCTTCACCGGCCCCGACGTTAGCGCGAATCGAACGCGTGTTTCAAACACCTGTTCGATTAGTGGGTCGCGTGTCGTGACTTTGTCGGCGTCTTGGTGTAGACATCGTACAGACGTTCGATCGAACACCCGTTCGACCCCTTCCCCGGAGGTCTTCATGATCAGCACCCTGAACCGCCCCACCGCTGTGGTCGATGAGCCGCGGCCGGATCAGTCGAGGCCGGCTGAGCCGCTGCGGCTGACCAGGCGCGGTCGATGGGCTGTGTTGGTGATCGTCACGCTCGCGGCCAGCGTCATGTGGGCGCTGAGCACGCTGGGGCCGGTTTCGGCCGGCACCGATGCCGGTGAGGGCGGTCCGGCCGTGAGCTCCACCTGGGTGGTGCAGCCGGGGGAGACGCTCTGGGTGATCGCCGAGAGAGTCGATCCCGACACCGATCCGCGCGAGACCGTGGCGCGAATCGTGGCCATGAACGACCTGCCCGACTCGTCGGTCCTGATCGGCCAAGAGCTGCAGATTCCCGCCTGACCTGCAGTGATGCGGCGCTACCGACCCGCACGACACGCCGGGGCAGAAAGTTCGGGCGGGGCTCTTGCCACCGGGGCAGGCAAAGCGTACGGTTACCCCTACATCTAGTAGTTACATCCCTGTAAGTCATCCACAGATTGTGGTCTGGTATCCCCAGACCTGACGGAGTTATCCCCGGTTCATCCCCAGGAACTCCCCAGGTCTGTCCCCAGGTCACCCTCTCCGGAGCCACTTGCCGGGTGTCAGGGCCCGCCTCAGGGCCCTCGAGGAGAGGAGGGGCGTCGACCGTGTACTGCCCCTTCTGTCGTTCGACCGAGACCCGCGTCGTCGACTCGCGCACGGCCGACGAGGGTGCTGCCATCCGGCGTCGTCGTCAGTGCGCGGAGTGCGGCCGACGCTTCACCACCGCTGAGCACGCCGCCCTCGTGGTGGTCAAGCGCAGCGGGGCCTCCGAGCCCTTCAGCCGGGCGAAGGTGCTGGTCGGCGTCCGCAAGGCCTGCCAGGGCCGCCCGGTCACCGAAGACGATCTCGCACTGCTCGCCCAGTGCGTCGAGGAGGCGGTCCGGGCCACCGGCGCCGCCGAGATCGACTCCCACGAGGTCGGCATGGCCATACTCGGGCCGCTCCGAGAGCTCGACGAGGTGGCCTACCTCCGTTTTGCCTCCGTCTACCGCAGCTTCGAGTCCCTCGAAGACTTCGAGGACGAGATCACCTTGCTCCGCGCCGAGCGTGAACCGCTCGGTGTCGAACCACCGCCGTAGGACGCGTCCCCGTGTCCCGCGCAACTCCACAACCCACTCCGCTCGACCCCGTTCCCGCATGAGTTCTCTGTCCACCAGGAGGGGCAGTACCGATGACCGAAGCCGCACCAGAAGCCCAGCAGGGTGACCTCTCGTCCAACGACCGCCCTGAGGTGATCCGTCACGGGCTCACCATCGAGCGCATCTACACCACGCCAGGGGTGCACCCCTACGACGAGGTCACCTGGGAGCGGCGCGACGTCGTCCAGAACAACTGGAAGACCGGCGAGGTCGTCTTCGAGCAGCGCGGCGTCGAGTACCCCGACTTCTGGTCAGTCATCTCGTCCACCATCGTCACCACCAAGTACTTCCGCGGCGCGGTGGGCAGTGACACCCGCGAGTGGTCGCTCCGTCAGCTGATCGACCGCGTGGTGCTCACCTACCGCAGGGCCGGAGAAGAGCACGGCTACTTCGCCACCCCGCAGGACGCCGAGATCTTCGAGCACGAGCTCACCTATGCCTTGCTGCACCAGGTGTTCAGCTTCAACTCGCCGGTCTGGTTCAACGTCGGAACGCCGGCACCGCAGCAGGTCAGTGCCTGCTTCATCCTCGCCGTCGACGACTCGATGTCGTCGATCCTCAACTGGTACCGCGAAGAGGGAATGATCTTCAAAGGTGGCTCCGGCGCCGGCCTCAACCTCTCGCGCATCCGTTCCAGCAAAGAGCTGCTCTCCTCCGGCGGCACCGCATCCGGGCCGGTCTCGTTCATGCGCGGCGCCGACGCCTCAGCTGGCACGATCAAGTCCGGTGGCGCCACGCGCCGTGCGGCCAAGATGGTCGTCCTCGACGTCGACCACCCCGACATCGAAGAGTTCATCGACACCAAGGCGCGTGAAGAGCACAAGATCCGCGCGCTGCGCGATGCCGGCTTCGACATGGACCTTGGCGGCAAAGACATCGCCAGCGTCCAGTACCAGAACGCCAACAACTCGGTACGCGTCAGCGACGAGTTCATGCGTGCGGTCGAAGAGGGCACCGAGTTCGGGCTGCGCGCCCGATCGGACGGCTCGGTGATCGAGACCGTCGATGCCAAGGGGCTCTTCGACAAGATCTCCGAAGCCGCCTGGCAGTGCGCCGACCCCGGCATCCAGTACGACGACACCATCAACGACTGGCACACCTGCCCCGAGTCGGGCCGCATCACTGCGTCCAACCCGTGCAGCGAGTACATGCACCTCGACAACTCGTCGTGCAACCTCGCCTCGCTCAACCTGATGAAGTTCCTGCGTGAGGACGACACCTTCGACGCCCCCACCTTCGCCAAGGTCGTCGAGCTCGTCATCACTGCGATGGACATCTCGATCTGCTTCGCCGACTTCCCGACCGAGGCGATCGGCGACACGACGCGGAAGTTCCGTCAGCTCGGCATCGGGTACGCCAACCTCGGCGCGCTGCTGATGGCGTCCGGTCTGCCCTACGACTCAGATGCCGGACGCGCTCTCGCCGGCTCGATCACCTCGCTGATGACAGGCACCGCCTACAAGCGGTCGGCCGAGCTGGCCGCTGTGGTCGGTCCCTACGAGGGGTACTCGCGCAACGCCGAGGCGCACAAGCGGGTCATGCGCAAGCACGCCGCTGCCAACGACGCGGTGCGTACCCACTCCTCGCTCGACAAGGACGTGCACACGGTCGCCACGCAGGTATGGGCCGATGTGATCGCCCTCGGTGAGCAGAACGGCTACCGCAACTCCCAGGCGTCCGTGCTCGCTCCGACCGGAACGATCGGTCTGATGATGGACTGCGACACCACCGGCATCGAGCCTGATCTTGCGCTGGTCAAGTTCAAGAAGATGGTCGGCGGCGGCTCGCTGCAGATCGTCAACAACACCGTGCCGCGTGCACTGCGCAAGCTCGGCTACACCGAAGAGACGATCGAGGCGATCGTCGAGCACATCGCTCAGCACGGCAACGTCATCGACGCGCCTGGGCTCAAGCCCGAGCACGAGTCGACGTTCGACTGCGCGATGGGCGCTCGTACGATCGGGCCGATGGGCCACGTGCGCATGATGGCGGCGGCGCAGCCGTTCCTGTCCGGCGCGATCTCCAAGACGGTCAACATGCCCGAGACGGCAACGGTCGAAGAGATCGAAGAGGTCTACTTCCAGGGGTGGAAGCTCGGCCTCAAGGCGTTGGCCATCTACCGCGACAACTGCAAGGTGGGCCAGCCGCTGTCGGACGCCAAGGGCACCAGTCGCGACAACGGCGTCAAGGCTGAGGCCGAGGTGCCTGCCGCCGAGACGGTCATCGAGTACCGGCCAACGCGTAAGCGGCTGCCCAAGAACCGTCCGGCCACCACGACGTCGTTCACCGTCGGTGGCGCGGAGGGCTACATGACGGCTTCGCGCTACCCGGACGACGGCCTTGGCGAGATCTTCCTGAAGATGAGCAAGCAGGGGTCGACGCTGGCCGGCATGATGGACGCCTTCTCGATCGCGGTGTCGATCGGTCTGCAGTACGGCGTCCCGCTCGACACGTACGTGAAGAAGTTCGTCAACATGCGCTTCGACCCGGCTGGGCTCACCGACGACGCCGACGTCCGGATGGCGCAGTCGATCATGGACTACATCTTCCGTCGTCTGGCACTCGACTACCTCCCGTACGAAAGCCGTGCCGGGCTCGGCATCTACACCGCGGATGAGCGCACGCGTTACGTCGAAACGGGATCGTACGAGGCCGATGAGTCACTCGACTCGAGCGAGGCCGAGGCAGTGGCGGCCGAGCTCGAGACACTCGCCCAGTCGGCACCGGTGACCGAGGCGCCAGTCGTCGGGGAAGAGGAGACCCCCGGGGTCGCAGCTGCCTCGTCGGCACACAGCTCGACCGAGCTGCTCGAAGCGCTGCAGGGCACCGCGTCGGACGCTCCGATGTGCTTCACCTGCGGCACCAAGATGCGTCCGGCCGGCTCGTGCTTCGTGTGCGAAGGCTGTGGGGCCACGAGCGGCTGCAGCTGATGCACTGACCACGTAGAACGCGCAACTCCGAAGCCGGCCCTTCATCCTTGGTGAGGGGCCGGCTTCTCGTTGGCCGGGGGATCGACCAGTGCGTACGTGGCCTAGCCGGGAACACTGACGGTCAACGGGCTTTGCCAGGGGTTCGGCCGATCGGGTGATCGCGCCACGCCCGGCCACCGATCTTTCGCGAGTGGGGTATAAAGCGGCTACTTTCTCCTCGTGAACTCTTCGACGCCGCGCCTGCGCACCCAGAGCCTGAGAATAATCACCGTCGCTGGTCTGGTCGCCAGTTCAGCCGCGCTTGGCACCGGGACGGCCAACGCAGCTGTCACGCCGGCAGCAAATCCCCCGATTGAGCAGTCCTGCGGCCTCGACCTGACGCTGGTGTTGGACGCCTCCGGGTCCATCCAGTCATCCCACGCGGTCGAGAGTGTGCGCTCGGCCGCAACGACGCTGCTTGACTCGCTCGGGAACACCAACTCGACTGCTCGAGTTACCCAGTTCGCCTCCCTCTCTCAGCAACTGGCACCGAGAACGCAGGTCGATACCGCCTCGCTGGCGCAGAACGGACCGCTCGGCAAAGCTGTCGCTGGGTACTACAACCCGATCCCGCCGCGGCCGAACAACGTCAACATCTACAGCTACACGTCCGGCAACTACCAGAGCAGTCGCAGCTATCGGCTCTCCAACGGATCGAACCAGTACACCAACTGGGACCAGGGTCTTGACCAAGCGGGAAGCGACGCCGGTGAACTCGTGGTATTCGTCACCGACGGCGATCCGACCGGGTTCGATTTCAACAAGCCAGGCGACCCGTTCGACGCCGGCCCGCCCCCGGACGTCGCGGTCAACACCAACAAGGGCAGTGCGAACCAGCCAACCATCGACCGCGCAGTCGAGGAAGCCAACCAGGTCAAGGCGTCCGGCAGCCGGGTGCTGGCGATCGGGGTCGGAAAGGCGTTGACCACCAACGCCAGCATCGACAGGCTGACGAAGATCTCGGGACCGCAGGTCGTGCGCGACGCCGATCTCGGATCCATCGACTCGCTCAACGAGATCGATGTCGCGCTGGTCCAGAACTTCGACGACCTCTCCGCCTTCATGCGTGGCCTGGTACTCGAACTGTGCTCACCGTCGCTGACCATCCGCAAGCTCGCTCAGGGGAGGGGTGACGCGTCCTACACGCCGCGTCAGGGGTGGCCGATGACCGTGACGCCGACGGTGCCCGGTGGTGCGGGATTCTCGTGGATCTTGCCCGACACTGCGCCGGCGGCCACGAAGACGCAGAGCACCGACAGCAACGGCTTCGCGCAGTTTCAGTGGGAGCCGGATCCGCCGGAGGAGGACTCGGTGGCTTCGGTGGAAGAAGGCACCAGACCGAACTACACCGCCGGTAGACCTGGTGTCGACAACGACTACCGATGTGAGGCCCGCAACGAGGACGGCGACATCCGGGTCGTCGAAGGTGACTTCACCGACCCGTCCAATCCGTCGTTCGACCTCGATCCGATTGCCCAGGAAGTCGTGACCTGTTCGGTCTACAACTCCTTTGACTACCGGCCCGAGATCAGGCTCGACAAGGTCAACTCTCCGAGCGAAATGCGGGGAGACCTGACGCCCCCTGCGGTCGTGACATCCAACTACGTCGCTACTAACCCTGGGAACACGCCACTCGTCGTCGCAGGTGTGAGTGACGACCAGTGTTCGCCGGTCGATCCGGTGCGGTCCGGTGGCAAGAACGTCGGCGACGCAGACGCTGACGACCTGCTCGACCCGGGTGAGAGCTGGCAGTACACGTGCGACCGACCGCTGTCGGCGGGTACGACAACCGGGCCCCCGCTGAACGTCGTGAACAACGCCGAGGTGATCGGCACCGACCCTGAGGGCACCCGGGTCACTGCCACCGCCAGCGATGACGTCGACCTGTACACGCCGGCGATCACGCTGGACAAGACCGTCAATGGCTCCGACCAGGCCACGATCGCCGCTGGCGCTTCGGCCTCGTATCGGTACGAGGTGATCAACGCCGGAAACACCCCTTTGGGCTCGGTGAACCTGGTCGACGACACACCGCCATGCACGGCACCGAGTCGTGGCCCGGACAGCCCAGGTAACGATGATGCCGTTCTTGATACTGGCGAGACCTGGACGTACACCTGCTCTGCATCGCCGGTCCGCGACGTCATCAACACCGCCGTCGTCACTGGCACCCCGCTCGATCCGGCGGCCGGCAACACGCCCTTCCCGACACCGAACCCGAATGTGACCGACACCGATGTGGCGCAGGTTGTCGTGGTCAATGCCAGCCTCGACATGGTGAAGTCGGTCAACCCGACCACTGTTCTGCTCGACCCCGGCACGTCGCCACCTGCCGAGCCGGTCACCTACAGCTTCGAAGTCGCCAACACCGGTGGGTCGCCACTGGCCAGAGAAGATGGGCGCTCGGCCAAGGCGCCGGGATGGGTTCTCGACGGCCGGTGCGACAGCCCCGTCACCTACGTCTCAGGGGACGCGAACGCCAATGACGTGTTTGACGACGGAGAGACGTGGATCTTCACCTGTCCCGGCAGTGTGAATGTGTCGACGGTCAACGTGGCCACGATTCGCGCGGTACCGGCTGATGCGGGGGGTACTCCGATCCCAGGAGGTTCGGTCATTCGCGATCGTGCCAAGGCGTTCGTCGACGTGCGACAGCCCGATATCGAGGTAGCGAAGCGGGCGCTGCGACCGGTCGTGCTCGACCCGGACGCCGATCCCGTCGCAGGCCCCGACACGCCATCGCCACGGCGGGCCGTCTACGTCTATGAGGTCAGCAACCCCGGCGATGTTTCGCTCGACCTGGCTGGCAGCCCACCCAGCGATAACAAGTGCGCGCCACTGGTCTACGCGTTCGGCGACACCAACACCAACTCGCTGCTCGACCCCGGCGAGGTGTGGTCGTACTCGTGCGTGACCACGCTCGAGCGTGAGGACGCCAACCTTCCCCCCGGCGACATCAGCGGTCTGGTGCGCAACACGGCCACGGTGACGGGTGTGCCCGTGCTGGCCGGCACCTCGTATCCCGACAAGTCGGTTTCGGCACGTGACCGTGCGAACGTGCTGGTGATCGAGCCCGGCCTGACGCTGAAGAAGACTGCTTCGGCCTCGATTGTGCGAGATGGCGACGAGGTGACCTACACGATCAAGGTGCGCAATACCGGCGATGTCGCACTGACGCTGGGCAAGCTGTCAGACAACAGGTGTGCTCCGTTGGACTATCAGGGCGGAGATACCAATGGCAACGGGCTGATCGACGGCGCGAACTCGACCCCTGAGGTATGGACCTGGACGTGCCCGCGGCAGATCTTCACTCCTCCACCCCCTGAGACCAAAGACGTCAACACCGCATCGGTCTCTGCCTTCGACCCGTTGGGCAATGAGTACCGCGACCGGGACCGCGCCTCGGTGCGCGTGATCACCCCGGCAATCGCACTGACCAAGACACCCGACAAGCTTCTGGTGCCTTCGGGAACTCAGGTGTCCTACGACTTCGAGGTCACCAACGTGGGCACCAGCGACTTGCCGGCCGATGATGTGCTCGCGGAGATCGAGCTCGCTGACGTTGCCGACCCGGCGGCTCCCACGTGTGCCAGCCCTAGGCTGGTCTCAAAGACGGGTGGCAACAACGACAACCGTCTGGAGCGAGACCCGGCCGAGGTGTGGACCTACCGGTGCGGCACCCACATCGACCAGGACACGGTCAACATCGCGGTTGTCGCAGGTGTTGGTGGTCGTCCCGCCGGTCTTGAGTACCCGGTGTTCGACTTCGACGTGGCATTTGTGGGGGCGTTCAACCCCGGCATCGATGTCGTCAAGACGGCGTCACCCGCGACGTTGAGCGGTTCAGGAACCGTCACGTACTCGTACGAGGTGACCAATACTGGCGATGTTCCACTGGCCGACGTTGCCGATCGGATCGCCGACGACACGTGCGCTCCGGTGAAGTACGTCTCCGGCGATACCGATGGTGACGGCCGGCTCGACACCCCGAAGAGCATATTCGAGGATCGGTCTGCCGAGACGTGGACGTTCAGCTGCGCGACGATCGTCGCCAAGGACACGGTCAACACTGTCACCGTCGAGGGATCACCCACCGGCCCCGAGGGCCAGCCGCTTTGTGGTCCAGCGGCTGAGCCGTTCCTGGTGCAGACGCCTTGCGATGTCCGCGCTCGTGATCGAGCCACCGTGGTCGTCACCGGTGGCGGAGAGCCCGGTACCGGTGGCGGTGGCCCCGGGGATCCGGGTAACCCCGTCGACCCTGGCGGCAACAACCCAGGGGGCGGGGTGCCAGGCATGGCGGACACCGGTGTTCCGACCTGGTTGGGGTCGGCGCTGGCGGTGGGACTGCTCCTGCTGGTGGTGGGCGGAACCTTGGCAAGGGCCGGAGCTAGGCGGCGCGCACGATGGGCTGTGGCGACGGGCCCGTTGGCGTAGCGACACGGCTACGCCGGCTCGCGCTGCCAATTGTCCTGACCGGGGGGTCAGGACGTACGGTGGAACCCTCGTTCCCTGCCGAGTTCGGAGCCTTTGTTTATGCACCGGCGATTCTTGTCCGCCGTCACTTCTGCCTTGCTGCTCGCGGCGGCCTTGCTGGCACCGAGCGGGGCCAGCGCAGGCCCGGTGGGCCAGACCGCCGTTGTCAGCGAGAACCCGGCAAACTTCACGCCGAGGGTGCTGGCCGACTCGTCGGTCTCCCAACCCACCGTTGTGGCACTCGCCGAGCGCAAGAACACGATCTTCGCGGGTGGCCGTTTCCGCTCGGTGGCCAGCGCCGATGGATCGTCGCACTACACGCGCAACAACCTCGTGGGGTTCTCGTCCACAACCGGCGCGGTGCTGCCCTTCGCTCCGAACGTCGACGGCACGGTCTGGGCGATCGAGTCTCGCGGCAAAGCGTTGTACATCGGCGGAAACTTCACCCACGTCAACGGCATCGCGCGACCGGGGTTGGCCAAGATCAACGCCATCAGTGGGAAGGTCATCACGACGTTTGCACCGACGTTCTCCCCGGGCACCATCACCGAGGTCCGCATGGCTCGCGGTCGTCTCATCGTCGGCGGCACGTACCACGGAAGGTTAAGGGCATTCGACCCGAAGACCGGGCGAGACACCGGCTACCTCAGGCTGGCCGTTCAAGGCAGCGTTGCCGGCAACGCGGGGCAGACCGATGTCTACCGGTTCGCGGTCAGTCCCAACAAGCGCCGCCTGGTGGCGATCGGTAACTTCACCTCGGTTGGTGGTGCTGAGCGTTGGCGAGCAGCCATGCTCAATCTGGGCAAGAACAGGGCCAAGCTCAACGCCTGGTCGTACGCCCCTCTGAAGCGCCCCTGCGCAGCCGCCTCCCTTCCCAACTACCTCAAGGACGTCGACTTCGCGCCGAACGGGTCGTACTTCGTCATAGTGGCGACCGGATTCGTCCCACAGTCAGGGGGAGTCGGCACAGACGTGTGTGACGCGGCCGCACGATTCGACATGGGCGTCCCGAATCCGGCGGCTCCGACGTGGATCAACTACACCGGTGGCGACACCCTGCACTCAGTTGCCATCAGCGGGGCGGCCGTCTACGTGCAGGGGCACCAGCGGTGGCTGAACAACCCGAACGGCGCCGACTATGCGGGGCCCGGCGCCGTTGATCGCCCCGGAATCGGAGCGATCAATCCATCGACGGGCCTGGCGCTGGCCTGGAATCCCGGCAAGACCAGAGGGGTGGGTGGCAAAGACATGCTTCTCACGGCGTCTGGTCTGTGGGTCGGCAGTGACGGTGAGTACTTCGGCGGCGAGTACCACCCACGTATCGCGTTCGCCCCGCTGCCCTAGGGCTGCGCTCAGTCGTCCGGCTCGACGCGGCGTCCGCGCTTGGTCTCTGCGCGCCGCTTCTTCTGTGACAGCCTGCGCTCCACCGAGCCGCGTGACGGTTTCGTCGGGCGCCGTGGTCGTGGCGGTGGGGCAGTGGCCGCCTGCAGGACTTCGGTCAGACGTCGTTCTGCGGCGCGGCGGTTCAGGTGCTGGCTGCGTTCCTCTTGGGCAGTGATCTGCAGTACCCCGTCCACGAGTCGATCACTGAGCCGATCGAGCGCGCGCGTTCGCCACGCTGCAGGTAGGGATGGCGAACGCGCCACATCGAACGACAGCTCGACGCGTGAGTCAGTGGTATTCACTGACTGTCCGCCTGGACCACTGGACCGCGAGAACTTCCACCGCAGCTCATGCGCAGGTATCACTACCGACCCACGCACGTGGATGTCGTCCCGAGGCGGCTGCCGCTTGCTGCTCACGTCCCAAGTCTCCAGATTGCGTGAGTTCGTTGACGCCATAGCCTCAGCCACCTCACACGTTGTGGCCAGGGAGACGAGTTCACGGCTCCCGGTGTGCCGTTCGACCAGTTGCCCGGATCATTTCTGAGTGAAGAGGATCTCAACGAGAGTCCAGATGACGCCCGCGACGAGCAGAGCAATGATCAGCCAGATCAGGGTAAGACCCAGCGAGCGTCTCCACCCCCGTAGCCGTCGGACACCCATAGCGAAGTCGCCGTACATGCCGATCTGCCCCATCGGCGTGTACTGGTCGTCACGCTGAGACCCCACGAGCTTGGCCCAGTCTGAACTTGTCGGCAGGGAGTCATGAGGCTCGTCATGGGGGGCCATGGATCACGATGATGTCAGAGCGCCTGTTCGTGAACGACTAACCACGGTTGCGTCCGACCACATCGCTGGCCAACTCGGCCCGCACCATCGCGCGCGTCGCCGGGTCGAGGTCGTCCAACTGCGACCGAATGTCAGACGCGGTCTGGTCGGCGAGCTGCTTGCGGCGCTGCGCCTCGCGTCCGACGGCTACTGCCGCGACCACTATGGCTGCCAATGCGACGACCGTGAGCACCCTGCGTCCACGACGAGCCATCTACATCCTCCGGGGGCGTGCGTGGTCGAGCGGGTCATCGACCACCGTACGCCCCCGGCCGGTGACTCAAGTACCAGGTGGGCGGTAGTTCGCGCTGATCTTGGTGGCTTCATCGACCTCGCTCGGTGTCAACAGAACGACTGTCTCGTAGCGGGACAGCGTCCCCGCGGCACCGACGGCGGCGGCCACTGCGGCTGCTGTGGTGTTGTCGGGGATATCGACGGTGACGTAGACGTCGTCGCTTCCGAAAGCGAAGTACATCGACTCCAAGGAACCGCCGACGTTCTCCAGCATCGACGAGATTGCCTTGACTCTCTCGGTTCCGCCCTCCTTGATGACTCCTTTGATTCCCTGCTGACTGTACGAGCCCTTGATCATGTACTTGGCCATTGCGGCTCCTTCCCAAGGTTGCCACCTAGGCAACTGATGGGGCCTGCTGAGGTCAATAGCTGATCGGCTAGATAGCCAGCATTGACCAGGGCAGTGTCCCCCCTACCCCGAGAGACGTCAGCTGGCGAGTAGCTCATCCATCCGCTCGTAGCCTTGGCGCACTCCGGACTCCATGCCGCTGGCCACGAAGGCATCCCGACCCTCGAACGAGTCGACCAGTGACGTCGCCATCAGTCGTGTTCGCCCGTCGCCAAGGTCCTCGAGGGTCAGCCGTTCCAGTGCAACGCTGTCGGGGTATCCCTCGAAGCAGAAGGTCTGCACGATGAGCTCGTTGGCTCGCACTTCGTGGAAGCATCCGTAGAAACCGAAGTGGTCGTCGCCGCGGCTGTGCACGTAGCGGTAGGAGCCGCCGGTCCGGCAGTCGTAGTGGTCGACGGTCATGACGAGGTCACGTGGGCCCAGCCACTGGACCAGCAGTTCCGGGTCGGTGTGCGCCCGGAAGACCAGCTCTGGAGGTGCGTCGAACACTCTCGTGATGCGGACCAGCGGAACGATGGGGTCGGCGACGATGTCTGTCTCATGGGCGCTCATCTGGTGCTCCTTCGTGGAAGTCGGATCCGTTCGGAAGGTCGGCGAGGAGGGTGTCGAGGCGCTCGTAACGCTCCTGGGCCTGTCGGCGGTAGCGCTCGAGCCACGTGGTCATCAGGTCAAAGACCTCCGCCTCCAGGTGCACCGGCCGCCGTTGGGCGTCGCGTGAGCGAGTGACGACGCCGGCGTCCTCGAGCACCCTCAGGTGCTTGGACACCGCTTGGAGTGACACCGCGTACGGCGCGGCCAGTTCGCTCACCGTGGCGTCACCGAGGGTGAGCCGGGCCACGATGTCGCGACGGGTCGGGTCTGCCAAGGCGGCGAAGGCCCTCGAGAGCGAATCGGCCACCTTGTCCTCCTTTGTCAACCAACAGGTTGAAAAAGAAGGTAGCGAGGGCCCGGGGCCAATGTCAACCGATTGATTGAATACGCCAGTGGTGTGGTCAGGAACCGGGGACCACTGGGTCAGGCGGCGGCCGACAGCTGCTTGAGGGCATCGCCGATGGTGTTGACACCCGGGA
Source organism: Actinomycetes bacterium (assembly GCA_024644345.1). Classification (GTDB taxonomy): domain Bacteria; phylum Actinomycetota; class Actinomycetes; order JAHEKZ01; family JAHEKZ01; genus JAHEKZ01. The sequence continues at coordinate 17,939 of JAHELE010000046.1, forward strand.
AGGTGACGTTGAGTGCCGAGACCCATCGCCAGGCAATCGTGCCGTCTGCATCCACGACGAAGACCGATCGCCGCAGGCCGAACGCGCCGACCACGCCAAAGGAGCCGGCCACCTCGTTGCCAGGGTCGGAGAGGAGCGGCAGCTGCAGCTTGCGGCCAGCTGCGAACTCGCGATGCGACTCGATGCTCTGCGGGGCGATTCCCCAGACCTGGGCGTGGAAGACCTCGAGGTCGCCGAGGCTATCGGAGTAGGCACACATCTGCTTGGTGCAGACCATGCGCTCGTCCCCGGGGTAGAAAGCCAGCACTACGGGACGTCCCCGCATCTGAGCGAGGTCAAATGACTGCTCAGCCGACTTGTGCCAGCCGGCCAGGGTGAACGACGGCGCAGGCGCGCCTACCAGCAGTGCCACGTACGGCTCCTTGGTGAAGGGCCGCGGGACGCGGCCGTCATCGTCTCTTCGTCACCGACCTCGTCCTGGTGGGGTTCTCGGAGCAGGGTTCACCCGATTGGCCTAGGGGCTGGTCGCCTCGGACGACCCGGCCATCAGGGCCCCGCCGAACATCACCTGCCAGAGCACCACGGGGTAGGCGATCCAGCGTTCGGCCCCACCGTCTCCGATGTTCTCCAGCGGCGGCACCTCGAGGCCACCGAAGAACGCCGCGACCAAGGTGATGAGGGTGACGGCACCGAACGCGTAGGAGAACCAGGCCACGGGTCCAGTTCGAGCTCGCCCACCGGCGATACCGCAGAGCCCACCGGCAAGGAAGGCAAGCAAGGCAAACCAGGGGTGGATGGCTCCGACGTTGCCGGGGAATATCCCGACGCCCAAGATGCCGGTCCCATTCAGCAGCACGCTGATCGACAGGAACCGCCGCTCCTGCGAGCGAAGCAGCAGCGTGGCCGCCGCGATGACGGCCAGGCCCGCCACGATCATCGTGGCATCGAAGATCGACGCCGACGGTTGCAGGATGATGCTGTTCGGCGGGCGGGTTGCCCCCAGGTCGCTGATCTCGTTGGCGTTGGTCGTGTACGTCGCCGGGTAGAGCGCCTCGGCCGTGATGATCCCCATCAAGATCACTGAGCCGGCCGCCGCGAGCGCCATGCCGGCGAGCCGCCGGGGGTTCGACGTCATCGGTCACTCCTGCCGGTCACTCGTGGCTGATGCTCACACCCTTTCATCGGTGGACGCCCTGTTGGTGAGAGGCTGACCGCGGAGGTCACTACATGAGCACAGATCACACCGTCCCGGTCGGTCCACCGGACGCGCGCCAGACACCCCGCTTTGCCGGGCCGGACACCTTCGCCAGGCTGCCGCGGCTGTCCGACGTCCCCTCGGCCTCGGTCGCCCTGGTCGGCATCCCGTTCGACGCAGGAGTGTCGTACCGACCTGGGGCACGCTTCGGCCCCGGTGGGATTCGAGCCGGCTCGAAGCTGCTGCGTCCGTACCACCCGTTCCTCGACGTCGAGCCGTGGAACGTCCATCAGGTCGTGGACGCAGGCGACATCGACTGCAACCCGTTCGACATCGAAGCCGCGGTGGCGTCCGTCGAGCGGGCGGCTACCGAGCTGCTGGGCCAGGTCGACCGGATCATCACCCTCGGGGGCGATCACACGATGTCGCTGCCGCTGCTCCGGGCGCACGCCGCCAAGCACGGTCCGATCTCGCTGGTCCACTTCGATGCGCACCTCGATACCTGGGACACCTACTTCGACATGCCCTACACCCACGGGACGCCCTTCCGTCGCGCGGTGGAGGAAGGCGTCCTGGCACTCGGTACGTCCGCACACGTCGGGACCAGGGGGCCGCTGTACTCGACCGGTGACATGGAGCAGGACCGCGACCTCGGATTTGCCACGGTCACGACGATGGAGGTGGCCGTGCGCGGCGTCGCTGACGCCATCGATCGCGTCCTGGATCGGGTGGGGGACCGCCCCGTCTATCTTTCGGTCGACATAGATGTGCTCGATCCGGCTCACGCTCCAGGAACTGGCACCCCCGAACCGGGCGGGCTCACCACTCGAGAGCTGCAACAGCTGCTGCGCGGATTGGCGGG
>JAHELE010000047.1 GCA_024644345.1 Actinomycetes bacterium
CGAAGGTCTCGTAAGTATTTGGCGCTACGCGCACGCGATGGAACGTAAACGTGACGTCGCCAGCAGCGTCGACCACCATCTCACCCAGCCAGGTACTCTTTGAAACCTTGGAAACGACCACTGGAGCTGTCCAACTTCCGCCCACAGCACGACGGGACAACTCGATCGTCTTTCCAATGTCCTGCTTGTGCTCCCAAATAGCGACGGCCGTGCCGTCTGCGGAGCTCCCGACGAGATACTCCGGACGGACCCAGGTGGAGTTGTCGTCGCCGTACGACGTCACCTGCTGTTCTGGCCCCCACGCGCGGGTTGCGAGGGCCGCCCTCACCGTGGACACCGGGAGGAGCGCCGCCACCCCGACAAGACAGGCAATGAGCTTGAACTGGGTCCTGGACCAGGCACGCACGTCAGCGACCCCCTTGACGAACCGTGCAAGGCACCCAAGGCGTCACACGAGTCTTCGGACGATAACAGAGCAACCCCAGGTTGCGACCCGTTCCTGCCGGCTCGTCAGCCGTTTGGTCGAGGACGACTTCCGTTGGCCGGGGATGGCTGACCTTGTGCCGTTGCACTCCGTGGAACGGTGAAGCAAAAGGGTATACACAGGTTTGCTTGATTGATATATTGATTAGGTGACCTCTCCGGTCGAGATCCTTCAGCCTGATGCCCGCTCCCAGTCCGAGCAGGCGTACTACGCCGTCCGCGAGCTGATCGTCACCCTCGAGCTCCCCCCAGGCAGCCTCGTCGACGAGCGCGAGCTGATGGACCGGCTCGGGCTCGGCCGCACGCCGGTGCGTGAGGCCCTGCGGGCCTTGGCCCAGGCCCATCTCGTCGAGGTGTACCCACGTCGCGGGATCTTCGTAGCGCCCGCCGATGCCCGCGACCTGGCGTCGCTGTCCGAGGTGCGCTGTGTCCTTGAGCCCTTTGCCGCCCGGTTGGCGGCGGAGCGCCTGACCGAGAGCGACCGCGTCGAGATGGAGGCCCTCTTCGACGAGCTCGACGCCGTCAGCGTCAAGCCCCCAGGGCGTCGGCTCATCGAGATCGACCAGCGAATTCACCGATTCGTCTACCACGCTGCGCACAACTCCTTCCTCGAGTCGGCACTCGATGCGCAGTACATGCACGCCCTGCGCATCTGGTTCCTCGCGCTCGACAAGGTGAGCCACCTCGAGGACGCTGTCCTCGAGCACCGCGCGATTCTCGAGGCCATTCGAGACGGCGACGCCGACCGCGCCGCCGCCGCCATGCAGACCCACGTCGACGGATTCGAAGGGTCGATCCGCCGGTCGTTGTAGCCAGACCCGTCCACCGCAACCAAAGAGAACGACGAAAGGGACGCCGACATGAGCACCCTCCCCTCACGAGCCAAAGCCGTCATCATCGGGGCCGGCATCGTTGGCAACTCGATGGTGTACCACCTCGCCCGGCTCGGCTGGACCGACCTGGTGCAGATCGACAAGGGCCCGCTCCCCAACCCGGGTGGTTCGACAGGGCACGCGTCCAACTTCATCTTCCCGGTGGACCACTCCAAGGAGATGGCGCTGCTCACCTTCGACAGCGTGAGTCAGTACAAGGAGATGGGCGTCTTCACGCAGTGCGGTGGCATCGAGGTGGCCCGTACCGAGGAGCGCATGCAAGAGCTGTGGCGTCGCATGCAGTCGGCCAAGTCGTTCGGCATCGACGGCTGCAAGATGCTCACCCCTGCTGAATGCATCGAGCTCGTGCCCTACATGGACCCAGACGTCATCCTCGGAGGCTTCTATACGCCGACTGTCGGCGTTGTGGACTCGCTCCGCGCGGGCACGATCATGCGCGAGAGGGCGCAAGAGATGGGTTCGCTCCAGACCTTCGCCAACACCGAGGTCACCGGCATGGTCGTCAACGACGGGCAGATCACGGCCGTCGAGACCGACAACGGCACCATCGAGGCCGAGTACGTCGTCATCGCGACGGGCCTCTGGGGGCCGCGTCTGGCGAAGATGGCCGGCGCGTCCATTCCGCTGACGCCGGCCGTCCACCAGATGATCGACGTCGGCCCGGTTCCGCGCTTCGCCGATGCCAAGGGCGACATCGAGCACCCGATCGTGCGCGACATGGACACCAACATGTACGAGCGCCAGCACGGCAACGGCCTCGAAATCGGGTCGTACGCCCACCGCCCGATTCTTCATGACCCTGAAGAGCTTCCGTCGGTTGAAGAGGCACAGTTGTCACCGACCGAGTTCCCGTTCACCGCCGAAGACTTCGAGCTGCAGTACGAGCAGGCGCTCGAGCTCATGCCCGAGATCGTCGGCGACGAGACGGTCGGTCAGAAGTACGCAATCAACGGCCTGCTGTCGCTCACCCCTGACGGCTTGCCGCTGCTCGGCGAGACACCCGAGGTCAAGAACCTCTGGTCGGTCTCTGCCGTCTGGATCAAGGAGGGCCCCGGCATCGGCAAAGCCGTGTCGGAGTGGATGGTGCTGGGCGAGTCCGCGATCGATCTGCAGTCGTCTGACATCGCCCGGTTCTACGACCACCAGAAGACCCGCAAGAACATCAAGGACCGCACGGCCGAGGGCTTCAACAAGACCTACGGCATCGTGCACCCGAACGAGCAGTGGGCGTCCAACCGCAACGTGCGCCTTTCGCCGTACTACGAGCGTCAGAAGGCGCTCGGTGCCGAGTTCTACGAGACCGCCGGCTGGGAGCGCCCCTTCTGGTACGAGAGCAATGCTGACCTGGTCGAGAAGTTCGGCGACGCCGTGATGCCGCGTACGGCCGAGTGGGAGTCGCGCTGGTGGTCGCCGATCATCAACGCCGAGCACCTGCAGATGCGTGAGACCGCGGGCCTCGTCGACCTCACGGCGTTCGTCGAGTTCGACATCCAAGGCCCCGGTGCGTTCGACACTGTGCAGCGCGTCTGCATGCGCCAGATGGACGTTCCCATCGGTCGCGTCGTCTACACCCCCGTGCTGTCCGACAACGGTGGCTTCAAGTCCGATCTCACCGTCATGCGTCTCGCCCACGACCACTACCGCGTCGTCACCGGTGGCGCCCACGGCATGGCCGACCTCAAGTGGTTCCGCGACAACCTGCCCGAAGACGGCACGGCGCAGATCACCGACCTGACGTCATCACTGACCACGCTCGGTATCTGGGGCCCGAATGCGCGCCGGATACTCGAGTCGATCACCCGTGACGATGTCTCGCATGACGGGTTCAAGTTCGGCACCTGCAAGTCGATCGAGATCGGCTCGCTGAAGGTGTTGGCGTCCCGCATCTCTTACGTTGGCGACCTCGGGTGGGAGCTGTACGTCCCGATGGAGCAGGGCGCGCAGCTCTGGGATGCACTGTGGGAGGCCGGTCAGCAGCACGGGCTTATCCCCGTCGGCATCGGTGTCTACGGAACGACTGGCCGCATCGAGAAGGGCTACCGCGCCTTCGGCACAGAGCTCGAGACCGAGTTCAACGTCGTCGAGGCGGGTATGGCACCGCCCAAGGTCAAGGAGGCTGACTTCGTCGGCAAGGCGTCGCACCTCAAGCACCGCAGCGAAGACCCCGTGGCCACGCTGTGCTCGCTGACGGTCGACGACCACACCAGCAGCACCGGCGAGAAGCGCTACATGATGGGCAAGGAGCCGATCCTCACGCTCGACAAGGAACCGATCACCGACGCTCACGGTCGCAGGTCGTTCGTCACCAGTGCCGGTTCTGCGCCGTCGGTCGGCAAGCACGTGCTCATGAGCTACCTACCGCCGGAGTACGCCGTTGAGGGGACCCAACTGGTCGTCGAGTACCTCGGCGAGCACTACCCGGTCACCGTCGCCGTCGCTGGCGCCACTCCCCTATTCGACCCCAAGAACGAGCGGATTCTCTCCTGATGGATGTCTTGGTCTGCATCAAGCGCGTCCCCCTCTCCGGGGGCAAGTTCACGATCACCGAGGACGGTCTCGACATCGAGTCGGCCAAGCTCGGGTTCACAATCAGTCCCCACGAGGAGGTGGCTGTCGAAGAGGCCGTTCGCATCGCCGAGAAGGAGGGCGGCAGCGTCACCGTGCTGACGCTCGGACCTCCGGACGCCGAGGAGCAGATCCGCGAGCAGATGGCGATCGGCGCTGACCGCGGAATCCTGATCGAGACCGACGGTCAGGAGTGGGACCCCCAGGGCACCGCGTCCGCGATCGCCGACGCCATCAACGCCGATGAGACCGACTTCGACCTCATCATCATGGGCAACGAGTCGGCAGACGCCAGCGGGTACCAGGTGGGAATCCGTGTCGCGCACAAACTCGGGCGCCCGGTCGTCACCGGGGTCAAGGGCATCACGATCGCCGACGGCAAGGCTACGTTCGAGCGCCCGGTGAAGACCGGTCGCGAGATGTACGAGGTACCGCTTCCGGCGGTGGTAACGGTGCTCGACGGGCTCAACATCCCGCGGTACCCGTCGGTGCCGGGGCGCATCCGTGCCAAGAAGAAGCCGATCGAACGCCTCAACCCCGAGCGCCCTGAGCCAAAGCTGGAGAAGACCCATCTCGAGGTTCCGGTGATGAAGTCGAGGCAGGCGCAGGTGCTCGGCAACGGGCCTGAGGCTGCTCCAGCCGTGGTTGAGATCTTCAAGCAGATCGGGGTGATCTGACATGGTGCTGGTACTGGTCGACCATGAGAACGGCGAGATCGACGAAGCCTCGCTGCAGACCCTGACCTACGGGCGCGAGCTCGCCGCAGCTGCCGGTGAACCACTCGAGGCGCTGGTCGTGGGCGACGTTGGCGTCGCCGGCTCACTTGGTGCCTATGGAGTCGCAACGGTGCACGTCGCCGTTCACGATGCACTCACCGGCTACGCCCCGGTCGCCGCCGCACGTGCAGCGGCAGACGTGGCGTCGCGCACCGGTTCGTCGCTGGTGCTCGCTGCCGGATCCCCGCGGGGCAACGAGGTGATGGCTCACCTGGGTGCGCTCACCGATCTGCCGGTGGCGGCCGACTGCATCAAGGTGACGCCAGGCTCGCCAACGCAGGTGGTGCGCGCACGCTGGGGCGGCAGCCTCATCGAAGAGGCGAACCTACACGGCGCACCCGCGCTCGCGACTCTGGTGCCGCACACGGTGGCCGCTGAGGCGGGCGGCTCCGGTACCGGTGAGGTCGCCGAGTTCACCCCTGAGCTGTCGGACGCTGATCTGTTCGTGGTCGCCAGGCAGGGCGAGGCCGCTCATGAATCGTCAGGGGTGTCACTGGCGGATGCCAAAGTGGTGGTCTCGGGCGGACGCGGCGTCGGCAGCGCCGAAGGCTTCGCCCCTCTCGAAGAGCTCGCCGAGTTGCTCGGAGGAACCATCGGCTGCTCGCGCGTCGTCACGGGCAACGGCTGGCGTCCGCACACCGAACAGGTGGGTCAAACGGGCACCAAGATCGCGCCTGACCTCTACATCGCCTGTGGCATCAGCGGCGCTACCCAGCACATCGCCGGTTGTCGCAACTCCAAGACGATGATCGTCATCAACACCGACCCCGAAGCCGCGATCATGGGCTACGCCGACTACGCCATCATCGGCGACGTCAGCAAGGTGCTGCCAGCGATCATCGACGAGACCAAGAAGGCCAAGGTCGGCTGACCCCTGCCACAATCACCGCAATGCGTTAGTTCTCTGAGGTCATAGCCTCAGAGAACTAACGCATTGTTGTCAGTTGCGTGCCGGTAGCGCGACCACCGCGGCGCGAACGGCAGCACGCAATTCGTGCTGGACGCGAGTGACGGCTGCGCGGTCAGTGCGCAACTCGACGACACGAACCCCGCTACTGCGCGGATCCATCACCGCATCCAATGCTGCCCCCACCGATGCTGTCCGCGTGTGCGGCGTCTGGGTAGCTCCACACCAGGCAGCAAAGTCAACGGCGTGCGGCGTCCCGAAGACTCGTTCGTAGGCGTCGGCGTAATCCTCCTGCCCCTGCTCGAGTAGCCCGAAGATCGCGCCTCCGTCGTTGTTGACGATGACGACGGTGAGGTCAGGCTCGGGTTCGTCGGGTCCGAGGATTAGCCCATTGCCATCATGCAGGGCAGTGAGATCGCCCATCAGCGCAAACGCGCGTCCGCCGCCATCACGCTGCCACGCAAGGGCGGCGCCGACCGCACTCGACATGGTGCCGTCGATGCCAGCAGCGCCCCGGTTCGCCAACACCGTGACGCCATCGCGGGGTTCGGCAGCTGTGAAGACGTCACGAACCGGCATCGACGATCCCAGGAACAGCAGCGAGTCGGCCGGCAACGCTGCATGTAGTGCTCGCGCCAATCCGAGTTCTGCAGCGTCCTGGTCGTCCAGCACGTCATCGATCGCTGCGCTCGCCGCCTCCTCGGCGTCCTGCCACAGCTTGAGCCACTGCGCGTCCGGTTCGTGATGGCCATCGGCCGCCGGGAGCGCCGGCAGCACCTGGGTCGCTGTGCGCGTCGCGTCCGCCCAGTTGGTGGTCGAGGCCACGACTGACACCGATGACCGAGGGTCGCGCAGCAGAGCGAGCACGGCACGAGACAGCGTCGGACGCCCTACCACCAGGATCTGGTCGGGACGAGCAGCTTCCAGAAACGACTCGACTTCGAGTAGTAGACCGCCGGTCGAGATCGCGTTCGGGCCGCGCCGGGCATTGCCGCTGGGCTCGCTGATCACCGGCCATCCGTGTTCCTCGGCCAAGATCGAAGCCGAACGACCGAGTGCCGAACTGGTATCACCAACCACGACGAGCGTGCGCGCGGGCAGCCGAACGTTTGGTGCCACCGCAGCAGGGGCCTCGGCCGACGTCCAGGGGGCCCCGTGCTCACGACCGCCCAGTGGCTCGGGCCAGTCGAACGTCCCATCAGGAACGAGCGGTTCACGGAAGGCCAGGTTGAGGTGCACAGGCCCGGGGTTGCGGGTGAGCGTGCCCGATGCTGCGGCCCACGCACGCCCCGCCAAGGCACGCCAGTAGGCGGTGAGACCCGTGACTCGCTCGGGAGTTCCGACCTCGGCAAAGAGACGAACTGCGTCGCCGAACAGCTTCACCTGGTCAATCGTCTGGTTCGCGCCAGTCGCCCGCAGCTCCGGGGGGCGGTCGGCAGTGAGAAGCAGAAGGGGGACGCCGGACTGGTCGGCCTCGATCACCGATGGATGCAGATTCGCGGCTGCCGTACCCGATGTCGTCACGACCAGTACCGGGTTGGCGGACGCCTTGGCCAGGCCAAGCGCCAAGAACCCTGCGCTGCGCTCGTCGATGCGCACGTGCAGCCGGACGCGTCCCTCGGCCTCGAGCTCGTACAGCGCGAGTGCGAGCGGGGCCGACCGGGACCCCGGCGCGAGCACCGCCTCCCGGACGCCGCAACGCAGCAGCTCATCGGCGAGCACCGTGGCCAGGGCGGTGGACGGATTCATGTCGCTCCGGACGGGTGGGTGAGGGCGGCCAGGGCAGCAGTCAGCCGCTGCCTCCAGGCTGCCAGGTCTGAGGTCGACATGGCTACGGCCGCGTGGGTGTCGGGTTCAGGAAGTCGTACCCGCAGCTGGCCGTCCTTCGGCAGCAGCCGGTCACTCGTGACATCGCTTGCCAACAACCGCCCCGAACCGAGCCCGCAGGCGTACGGCAGCTCGGGTAACGATGCGGCCAGCGCCAGACCAGCTGCTAGGCCGACCGACGAGTCGAGTGCCGACGACACGACACAGGGCAGTCCGTAGGTCTCGGCGATGGCCAGCGCCGGGCGGACGCCGCCGAGCGGCGGCACCTTGAGCACAAGCAGGTCGGCCGCTTCGCGCAGCCCCACCACCCGGTGCGGGTCGTCCGCTTTGCGCAGAGCCTCATCGATCGCGATCGGAATGTCGACGATGAGCCTCAGTGCGGCGCACTCGGCCAATGACGCACAGGGCTGCTCGACGTACTCGAGGTCGTACTGACTCAGGGTGCGCAGAGCATCACGGGCTGCATCCGACCTCCACGCACCGTTCGCATCCACGCGAATACGCCCAGCAGGGCCGAGCGCCTCGCGTACTGCGGCGACCCGGGCGACGTCGTCGTCCAGCGACTGACCTGGTTCGGCGACCTTCACCTTGATTGTCGTGCACCCGGCATCGCGCACCATCGCTGCCGCCTCTTGGGAAGCAACGGCGGGAACGATGGCGTTCACCGGCACGACGTCACGCACAGCATCTGGCCACCCGATCCACGCCGCCTCGATCGCGGCGGACAGCCAACGTGCCGACTCATCGGCGTCGTACTCAGGAAACGGTGCGAACTCACCCCAGCCCACGGGGCCGCGCAGTAAGAGTCCTTCGCGTACCCGCGCCCCGCGGAAGGTCGTCGTGAGCGGAATCGAGAACCCGAGAGCTCCGTCCAGCAGCTCGTCCGCGGTCGGCAGCACGGGCGCTACGGGCGTTTCGGAAACTTGCCGAAGTCTGGCTTGCGCTTCGCGACGTAGGCGTCGCGCCCCTCCTGCGCTTCTTGCGTCATGTAGAAGAGCAGCGTTGCATCGCCGGCGAGCTGCTGGACGCCGGCAAGGCCGTCGTCGGCCGCGTTGAGCGACGCCTTCAGCATCCGAAGCGCCAGAGGTGAATGCTCGAGCATCTCGCGGCACCACTGCACTGTCTCGATCTCGAGGTCCTCGATGGGCACAACAGCGTTGACCAAGCCCCAGTCGAGGGCCGTTGCGGCGTCATACTGACGGCACAGGAACCAGATCTCGCGCGCCCGCTTCTGCCCGATGTGACGGGCCAGCAGACCCGAGCCGTATCCGCCGTCGAACGAACCGACCTTCGGTCCCGTCTGCTGAACCGGGCGTTCTCTGCGGCGATCGACAGGTCACACACAACATGCAGGACGTGCCCGCCACCGACGGCATAACCCGCAATCATCGCCACGACGGGCTTCGGCGTCCGCCGGATCTGTACCTGTAGGTCGAGAACGTTGAGTCGGCCGATCCCTTTGTGCGCGACGTCGTCGTCACCGATGTAGCCGTCGTCACCGCGGATGCGTTGGTCGCCCCCCGAGCAGAACGCCTTGTCTCCTTTGCCGGTGAGGATGATGACACCGATCTGGTCATCGTCTCGCGCACGGTCGAACGCATCGGTGAGCTCGAAAAGGGTCTGCGGACGGAACGCGTTGCGCACTTCAGGGCGGTTGATCGTTATCTTCGCGATGCCCTCGGCGACGTGGTACTCGATGTCGTTGTAGTCGGCCGCCTTCACCCAGTCGGCACCTGGCTTGATCGTGGTCGCCGCGTCGGGATGCTCGGACGCAACGGCCTGGCCGGGTTGATCAGTCATCGGGCGCTCCTGTTCGATCGGCTCCCCAGCGTACGGGCGGTGCTCCGGACCCGCCCGACCGGCTCAGCTGGGCGAGACGCGCAAGAATGCAGCCGTGACACCCACCGCCGCCGTCGAGCTCGAGCTCGTGGACGCGCCGCGTACCCCGGGCGAGGTGGCAGCCTTCCTGCCGCGACTGGCCCGGTCGCTTGCGGGTGGTGCTCCGCTGATGACCGTTCCGGCAGCCGCCGCCGAACGTGAGCGGCTGCTCGAGGCAGGTAACGGCGTCCGGGTGCCGAACCACACTGCCCTCGTCGTCCCTACGTCGGGGAGCACGGGGCAGCCACGCCTGGCGCTGATCTCACGCTCGGCGCTCGTGGCGTCAGCCGATGCGACGCACACAGCCCTTGGCGGCCCTGGCCGGTGGCTTCTGGCCCTGCCGACTACCCACATCGCCGGACTGCAGGTGCTGGTGCGATCGCTTCGCTCGGACCAAGAACCGGTCGTGGTCGACTCCATCGAAGGCTTCACCGCCGCCTCGTTCGTCCGGGCGGTCAGGTCACTCGACAAGGCTGCATCTGAGCTGCCGCACTACACGGCGCTGGTTCCCACCCAGCTGCAGCGGCTGCTCGACGATGGCCCGGGTGTCGAAGCGCTGTGGGAGCTGGATGCAGTACTAGTGGGTGGGGCCGCCATCCCCACTGCCCTGCTCGATCGCGCAAGCGATGCTGGCGTCACAGTCGTGCGCACATACGGCATGACCGAGACGTGCGGCGGTTGCGTGTATGACGGTGTCCCGTTGCCCGGAGTCGACGTCGGAACTGATGTCAACGGACGGATACGCATCGCCGGCCCGATGCTGTTCGACGGTTACCTGGACGCGTCTGAACCCTCGGTGGTTGACGGATGGTTCACGACCAGTGACATCGGGCGTCAGGCCGACGGCATCCTGTACGTCCACGGCCGGGCAGACAACGTCATCGTGACCGGAGGCATCAACGTCCCCGCCGAGGCCGTCGAGAGCGCGCTGCTTGGGGCTGCCGAGATCGACCAAGCCATCGTGGTGGGGGTACCCGACGACAATTGGGGCGAGCGCGTCGTTGCCATGGTTACCGCCGCAGCAGCAATCGAGGTGGACGCCGTGCGCGCAGCCCTGGATGGAGTGCTGCCGTCGACCTGGCTGCCGCGCGACGTAGTGACGTTGGAGGCGTTGCCGGTACTCATCAGCGGCAAGCCCGACCGTGCCGCGGTGCGCCGGCTGGCCATCCACCTGACACGATGACCGTCGCTCGACGAGAGGAATGACGATGGCGACGCCGAAGCAGTGGTGGCAGGGTGCCCGGCCACGCACGCTTCCTGCTGCCGTCGCTCCGGTCGCTGCTGGCACCGGCGTTGCCGCTTACTACGACGATGTCGACGTCGCGCTGGCGCTGCTGGCGCTCGTTGTCGCGCTCGCCTTCCAGATCGCCGTCAACTACGCCAACGACTACAGCGATGGCGTGAGAGGAACCGACGACCAGCGGGTGGGGCCGTTGCGGCTGACGGCGTCCGGCGTGGCCAAACCGACAACAGTGAAACGTGCGGCGGCGATCTGCTTCGGACTGGGAGCCCTCGCGGGGCTGGCCATCGTGGTGCTCACCGCGCAGTGGTGGTTGCTCGCTGTCGGTAGCGCCTGCATCGCGGCGGCCTGGTACTACACCGGTGGGCGGAGTCCGTATGGGTACCGGGGGCTGGGCGAAGTGAGTGTCTTTCTCTTCTTCGGACTCGTGGCCACGATGGGGACGGCGTACATCCAGACCGAGCAGTGGTCCTGGCTCGCGGTCGTGGTCGCGTGCGGGGTCGGGGCGCTTGCCGTGGCCCTACTGGTCGTCAACAACCTGCGCGACATCCCGACCGATGCCGCAGTAGGCAAGAAGACATTGGCGGTTCGGATCGGTGACCGAGGGACGCGCTCCCTGTATGTGTCGCTGCTCACGGTGGCACTCATCGTGGTCGTCGTCGTTGCGGTGGGGTGGACGCCGGGAGCACTCATCACCCTCGCGGCGTTCATCCCGGTGGCGCCGCCGATCGGGGCGGTGGTCTCGGGGGCTTCCGGTCGCGACCTCATCGCAGTGCTGGTGGCAACCGGACGCATCCAGCTGCTCTACGGCATCACCCTCGGCGTGGGCCTCACCCTCCACTAGTCACCCCACCCCACCCTTCTGGGGCCATGTCACACGGGTTCGAAAAGACCGAACTATCTCCCTCACCATCCGTCAACAGGCTCCAGTTCTCGGAATCATGGGGTGGCCGTCGGTTCGAAATGACCGAGCCCATGTGACATGGCCCCGAAAGGGCGGGTTGCTTGGGCGGGCGGGGGAAATGGCGTTGCGTCCAGTGTGGGTGGTCGGGTAGAGTGGGGCAGTAATGTTCCGTTATGGAACGTGAGTGTCCCACTTGGACTACCCACACGAACCGTCTACCTGGAGAGCTCGATGGGACGCCCCGACCGCACCCGCCGCACCCTGCTCGACGCTGCCGTCGTCGTCCTCAGCAAGGACAGCGCCGCCTCGCTCTCCGCCGTCGCCGAGCACGCCGGCGTCGGGCGCACCACGCTGCACCGCTACTTCCCCACCCGCGAGCTGCTGATTCGCGCCCTGGTCGAGGACGCCCTCGACCGCGTGGCCGAGGCGATCGCCAGTGCCCACCCCGATGAGGGCCCAGTCGTCGACGCCCTGCAGCGGGTGACCGACACGGTGGTGCCGCTCGGCCCCAGCCTGTCGTTCCTGCATGCCGAGCCCGAGGTGTACAACGCACGCGACCTCATCCGCCGCTGGTACGAGGCACTCGAGCCGGTCGCCGAGGCGATCGAACGAGGTCAGGCCGACGGATCGCTGCGTGCCGACCTGCCGGTCAAGTGGGTCGTCGACGCCTACGCTGGCGCCATCCTCACGGCTTGGGACACCGCGGACGAGGGACGGATCTGGCTTCAGGACGCTCCTCGCCTGGTGATGACCACGATCGTCCACGGCATCGCGACACCGCCGCAGGAAACCTCATGACCCGCGCTCGGATCATGCCCTTCGTCGCCCTCGAGGGCTCCACCCTGCTCGCCGGTCTGGCGAACGGCGTCTCGATGGTCGCCCTCCCATGGCTGGTCCTCGACATCACCGGCCGTGCGGACGCCGCAGGTCTTGTCGCGCTGATCAGCGGCATCCCCACCCTGTTCGCCTCACTCTTCTCCGGCACACTGGTCGATACCCTCGGCCGCCGACGCACCTCGGTGTTCAGTGACCTGATGTCAGCGGTATCGGTTGCCGCGATTCCGATCGTGGCACTCACGACCGGCCTCACCTTCACCTGGGTGCTTCTGCTCGCCGTCCTCGGCGCCGTGTTCGACCCGGCCGGCGTCACCGCCCGCGAATCGATGCTCACCGGCGTCTCACAGGCCACCGGGATGCGCCTCGAACGCGTCAACGGAATCCACGAGGCCGTGTGGGGTCTTGCCTTCCTGGTGGGTCCGGCCGTCGGAGCCGGCCTGATCGCCACGGTCGGCGTCGAGCAGGCATTCTGGGCCATGGCCGTCGCGTTCATCGCGTCCGCTGTCCTGCTGGCCTTCGTCCACGTACCCGGCGCCGGGCGGCCGCTTTACGACAACCGACCGTACTTCTGGGCGGGCACCGCAGACGGTCTGCGACTGGTCTTCGGCGACGCTCCACTACGCAATGTGGTGCTGCTCTCAACCGGGGTGGTCGGCTTCGCCTACCCCGTCATCGGCATCGTCCTGCCGGTGATCTACCAGGGGAGCGACGACCCCGTGGGCTTGGGAGCCATCGTCATGGCATTCAGCCTGGGCGGCGTCGTCGGCGCCCTGCTCTACAGCTCGTTCGGTCACCAGACGCACCCACGCGGCACGTTTGCCGTGTCGCTGTGGGGGGCCGCTCTGTCGCTGGTGGTCTTCGCGATCTGGCCCCAGACGGGCGTCATGGTGGCGGCCGGATTCGCGGGCGGCATCCTGCTGGGCCCGATGAACCCGATCATCAACCTTGCGCTGCAACGACGGACGCCTGAGAGCATGCGCGGTCGGGCAATGGGCGTGGTGACCGCACTTGCCTACGGGATCTACCCGATCGGGTACTTTGTCGCCGGTCTGCTGGTCGAGGCGTACGACGTCAGGACGACGCTCGCCGCGTTCGCTGTTGGTTCGGTCGTTCTGGCACTGGGCGCGTCGGTCGCGCCGTCGCTGAAGCGGCTGGATGAGCAGCCGCTCGACACGACGTCAGTCGACGTCGCCGCCTGACGCGTCAGCAGCCCGCTGACTGTCGTCCCAGCTGTCCTCGGCCGCAGCACGCTCGGCCATCTTGGCGTTCGCACGCTCCGCCCGACTCGCGATCGACCCGGACATCGCCTCACGCTGACTACGGAGCAAGAAGATGCTGGCGAACGCCGAGAGCAGGAAAGCCACCAGAAGCGCCGCGAAGAAGTCGAAGAAGAAGTACAAGATCGCGAACGGGACCGCAAAGAGCACCAGACGCCCTAGCGAGTAGGCGGCCACCGGGTGCCGGGACGCCCAGGCACTACTGGCGGGCAAGGCCGACTCGTCGGCGGGCACTGGGTCGGGCGCGGTGTCGCTCACGCTCAGTCTCCTTCGAGGGGCAGCGCGGCTCGTCCTTCGAACCGAGTCGAGAGTACGACGGTGGTGTGCGTCCGAGACACACCGGGGATCTTGCGAAGGCGCCCGAGCGACTTCTCCAGGGCGTCGATGTCGGCGACCCGGATCTTGAGGATGAACGACTCGTCTCCGGCGACGAACCAGCAGTCCTCGATCTCCTGCAGGTCGGGGAAGGACTCGGCGATCGCGTCCTGGTCGGCGTCATCGGCCTGCTCGATACCGACGATGGCCACGACCCCCAGCCCAAGAGCGGACGGCTCGAGCGCCGCGTGGTAGCCGGTGATCACCCCGAGCTGCTCGAGGCGCTTGACCCGGTCGGCCACGCTCGGGCCGGAGAGCCCCACCAGCCGGGCGAGATCCGCGTACGGGATCCGTGCGTTTGCTCGCAGCGCGGCAATGATCGTGCGGTCGACGGCGTCCAACGAGTCCTTGCGACGCGCCCCTCGTCCCACTGCCGGAATTGTCCCAGTTGTCGCAGAGTCGCCAACTGCTTCGGGAATCTTCTCCGTTTGCAAGGTGTTAACCCCTCCGTTGGCTAGTATTCATTGGACAATGTCCGATATAGGCCTTAGAATCATAGTCATCGAGGTCAAAGAGACCTCGAATCTAAGAGAAAGTACACGGAGTTGAGAATCATGGTCCCCTCGCTCGAGGTCGCTCGCGCCCACGTTCGCGTGCTGGAACTTGAAGCGGACCGGCTGCGGACACGTCACCACAGCCCCACCACCTTCAAGCGCATGCGCTCGGCCCTGATGGGTCGCACGCTCTGACGCGGACATCACAGACACTATGACCCCTCTTCGGCGGCGTCCCCTCATGTAGCCGCCAAGAGCGTCTCGGGGTCCCTCCTCGAGAACCCCGCCAACACCCCCGCCCTGGGTCTCCACCCAGCTACCGGGGGTGTTGGCAATTCCTGTGGCGGCACACCCTGCGATCCCGCAACCACCTGCGACTGCGCCCCTTGCCACAGGCGGTTACCCTTGCTGTACCAGGGGACGTAGGTGGGGGTGACCCTCCGCCACCGCCGGAAGGAGACCGACATGCCTCGGGTGCTCCTGTTCATGGTGATTCTGGGCATCGTCATCTATTTCACCATCCGCATGATTCAACGCCGCGGAGACAGCGGCGGGGGTGGCACCTTTGGGCGCCGTCCGGTGGCCCCCGACGACGATCCCACCTTCCTGCGCGATCTCGACAGTCAGCTGTGGGAGCAGCAGCGTCGCGAGCAGCAGGACGATCCCCCAGCTACCTGACCGGTCCTTCTGCCCCGAACGCCCGGTCAGACGCCGCCGTACGAGTGGAAGCCCACGAAGAAGATGTTGACCCCGAAGTAGCTGAACAGGAACGCTGCCAGCCCGACGATCGCGATGATCGCGGCCGGGCGCCCACGCCAGCCCGCAGTTGCACGCGCATGCAGATACGCAGCGTAGATCACCAAAGTGACGAACGACCAGGTTTCCTTGGGGTCCCACCCCCAGTAGCGACCCCAGGCATCCTCGGCCCACACCGCGCCCGCTACCACGGCAAAGAACCACAGGGGAAAGGCGAATGCGATCGTCTTGTACGCCACCGTGTCGAGCTGCTTGGACGACGGCAGGCGCGCACCGATGGCATCGCGGACGCCGCCCTGGGTCATGGCCGAACTCCGTCGCTCATAGCGCTCGGCAAAGAGGTAGAGCACCGATGCGAGCGACCCGACGGTGAAGATCGAGCTTGCGATGATGGCCGACGTCACGTGGATCCACAACCAGTACGACTTGAGCGCCGGCACCAGCTCGGCCGACTCGGTGTAGAGCACCAGCACAGCAACGCCCAGCAGCAACAGGTTGAAAAGGACCACGATCAGACCGAGATCGCGCCACTCGGGGCGCCTGGGCAGCATGGCCACCCAGATCACCATCAACGTGGCCACGGCTGTCACCGTGAACTCGTACATGTTTCCCCACGGGGGCCGCTGCGCTGAGATACCGCGCGTGATCACGGCTCCGACGATCAGCACCGTGGCCAGGGTGCTGAGCGACACGCCAACCCGCGCCCATCGGTCGTCGGCCGGCGCTTCGGTCGGAGCCTCGGTCGCCACTGCCCCATCGGACGCGCCCGAGCGTTGCAGAGCCAGCTTGTGCTGCTTGCGCTGGTTGGAACGACGACGTCCGGTGCCCAAGGCGAAGTCGGCCGCGAACGCCACAAGTGCGACGGACAGCACGATGATGGTGCTGTAGACGAGCGCATTGCTCAGATGGGCCCACGACTCGCTGCTCACACATGCTCCTTCTCGGCCACTGGCGCTCCAGGGAGAGCGGCCAGGACGGTGTCTACCTCGTCACCCAGCATGGCCCACTCGGTCTGGGCGAGCCCGGCCACCTCGACGAGCGTACGATCCCCGTCGTCGGGTGTCACCCGCACCCAGACGCGGCGGCGGCGCACCACCAGCGACATCGAGATCCCGACGATCGCTGCCACCGCCGCCAACAGGGCCAGCCAACGTCCCGGGTCGTGGGCCACCTGAATGTTGGCGAACTGCGACAAGCCGTCGAACGTGATCGAGCCACGTCCGTCCGGAAGCTTCCACGTCTCGCCGACGGCGAGGTCTTTGCGGCCGAGCTGTTCCATCGCCGACGTGTCGAGCTGGTAGACGTTCTGCGGGACGCCGCTGTCGAGACCGAGGTCGCCGCCCCACGCCCCGAGGTAGACGCGCGGGTCATCCATCTCGGGAAAGACCGAGCGCGGTCCGGTCGACGGGTCGACCTGATCGGGCGCCGTGGGCGTCACGGTCACGTTGAACCCGAGCTGTTCGGGCTGGGCGTCCGGCACCTTGACCACGGTGTTGGAGGTGAACGAGGGATCCTGTGGCAAGGCTGGGATAGCGCCTGAGTAGACGACGTCACCCTCGCCGTCGCGGACGGTGAAGGCGGGCGCATAGCCGCTGCCCAGGAGGAAGACCTTCGCACCGTCCACAGCCAATGGCTTGTTCACCTCGATGCGCTGAGTCTTCGGATCCGAGTCCGGTGTCTCGCGGTACGTCACGTCAGCAGTGAACCCATCGGGTTGTCCGCGTCTCGGGCCCTCTGCCAGGAACGTGGCGTCGAACGAGTCGAGGGTGAAGGAGAAGGGCGCCAGGAGACTGGTCGAGAACCCGCGTCCAGGGGTGAAGTCGTCGTACTGCGTCAGGGTGTTGGCGAAACCCTCGCCCTCCACCACCACCACGGTGCCGTGATAACCGAACCACGACCCCCAGGCGACGCCGACCAGCAGCACCAGGAGTGACACGTGGAAGACCAGGTTGCCGAGCTCGTGCAGGTAGCCCTTCTCAGCTGCCACGCTGTCCTGAGCACCCGACTCCGCGGGGCGAAGCCGAAAGCGCGTTCCGCGCAAGGCAGTTCCGGCAGCCACGAGCACTTCGGTGGGGGGAGCCGACGTCGTGAACGATCGGTGCTCCGGCATCCGGGACAGGTTGCGCGGTGTCGCGGGCGGAACGGACCGAAGGTTGCGCGCGTAGTGGACGCACCGCGGCACGATGCAGCCGGTGAGTGAGACCATCAGCAGCAGGTAGATGGCCGCGAACCACGAGGCTGCGTACACGTCGAACAGGCCCAGCCGATCCAGCAAGGGACCGGCCGTCGGATGATCTTGGATGTACTCACCCACCCGCAGGGGCGACGCACCCCGTTGCGGAAAGACCGAGCCGGGCACGGCTGCCAGCGCCAGGAGGAAGAGCAGAATCAGGGCGGTCCGCATCGAGGTCAGCTGACGCCACAGCCAGCGCAGTCCGCCGGAGAAGCCCAGCATCGGTTGGCGAAGGGGGTCGGCCGCCGCCTGTTGATCAGCGAGCGCGTTGATCGCGTCTGCTGGCATCAGGACCGAACCCCACAAGCCGGCTCGCGCGCGCCCACAACCCCAGAGTCCACGCAGGCAATCTACGTGACCTCGAGGGTGCGGCCAGCGGCGCTCCCGGCCAGGTGTGACGCCGACGCTCGACGCGTCAGGTACCCGAGGCTGCCTTCTTCTGCTGCTGCTTGAACTGGCGAACCTTCGCCAGCGACTCAGCCCCCTGGACGTCCGCGACCGAACGGAAGCCCTTCAGCGCGTAGTCGCCCGAGACCTTCTTCCATCCGGGTGGCCGGATGTCCAGCTGCTTGGCCAGCAGCGCGACGAATATCTGAGCCTTCTGCTTCCCAAATCCCGGTAGCTCCTGGATTCGTTCCAGAAGCTGTTGGCCGGTCTTCGCCTCGGTCCACAGCCGCGTCACGTCGCCGTCGTACTGTGACTCGACCAGCGCCGCCAGCTGCTGCAGGCGAGCAGCCATCGACCCAGGGAACCGGTGGATGGCAGGCGGTTCACTGCACAGCTGCTTGAACGCCTCAGGATCGGCAGCGGCGATCTCGCCGGGGTCGAGCGAACCGAATCGGCTCAGAACCTTCCAGCCACCACGGAACGCGTGCTCCATCCCGTACTGCTGATCCAGCATCATGCCGACCACAACGGCGAACGGGTACTCATCGAGTACCTGGTCGGCCGCCGGCTCGTTGGCGATCTGAAAACCCATCACGTCACATCCTGTCTCACTGTCGTCGACACGGCGTCACAGCGGTACCCCGAAGTTGGCGGTCCAGATACGGAGCTGGATCGAGAGCTCGGCCCACTGGCCGCTGACCATGAGGACGCCGAGCAGCACCAGCATGCCCCCGCCGATCCGGATCAAGAGGGTGTAGTGGCGCTTCATCCAGCTCATCGCGCCGAATGCCTTCCGGAACGCGAAAGCCACGACCAGGAAAGGCAGCCCAAGCCCCAGGCAGTAGACGGCGGCCAGTGCCGCACCGCGTCCTGCGCTGGCCGAGTCGATCGCCAGGGCCTGCACTGCGGCCAGCGTGGGACCGATGCATGGCGTCCACCCGATGCCGAACAACACCCCGAGGAGCGGCGCACCGACTAGGCCCATCGAGGTGTTCTGGGTGGGGTTCCACGAGCGGTTGAGCCACGGGATCAACCCCATGAACGCGAGACCGAAGACGATGGTGAACACGCCGAGCACCCGCGTGATGACGTCGGTGTACTCGATCAGAACAGAGCCGAGCCCACCGAAGAGCGCTCCGTATGACACGAAAACCACCGTGAACCCGCCGATGAAGAGCGCGGTGCCGAGCAGCAGGCGTCCGCGCTTGGCCTCACCGAGGTCTATGCCCACCATTCCGGTGACGTACGACAAGTAGGCGGGCACCAGGGGCAGCACGCACGGCGACGCGAAGGAGACAACTCCGGCTGCGAATGCAAAGACTGCCGCAAGCAGCAGCGACCCACCCACAACAGTCTCCGCCGGATCGAGCAGGGCCGCGGCGAGCATCAGCGTTCCGCGGCCACTTGGTCGACGAGGTCAGTGAGCTCTGAGTAGGTCGAGGCACCCAGCACGCGGGCCGCAACCATCCCTTCCCGGTCGATCACCAACGTCGACGGGATCGAGTTCGCCGGCAGCGAGTCGCGAAACGCCAGCTGCAGGCGTCCATCGGTATCGACCAGGCTCGGGTAGGTGATCCCGAAGTTCTTCTCGAAGGCAATCGCTGCAGCCTCTTGGTCGCGCGTGTTGATCCCGACGAACTGCACACCGTCCTTCTCGGTGTCGACAGACACCTGCTGCAGCGCCGACGCCTCGGCACGGCACGGCGCACACCATGAGCCCCAGATGTTCACCACCACAACGTCCCCGGCGAAATCGTCCAGCGCAAGCTGCTCGCCTTCGAGTGTGGTGCCGGCAACTTCCCCGAT
>JAHELE010000152.1 GCA_024644345.1 Actinomycetes bacterium
CCTGGAGCAGCAGCCCCATCCCCACCAGCTGACCGCACCTCCCCTGCCGAGTGCACACCTGAGTGACACTTTTGCCTGCCGAGTGCACATCTGAGTGACGCCTATCGGCGTCGAGTGCGCAGCAGGTTGGCGCTCCACAGGGTCAACCTGTGCTCCGCCGATCCACAGCCAGCGTCGGCGCGTGACGCCGTGAGCTTGGCGGCGGCCACCCTGACCGGATGTTCCCTCCCGGTCCCTTTACCCGCGCAGAGGCCCTCGACCTGGGTATGCGTGCGCGTGAATGGCGCGCCGCGTCAACAGCTGGCCTGCTTCGAGAGGTCGTTCCGGGGTATTTCGTGGACGCCTCAGTCCCCGACACCGTCGAGCTGCGGCTCGCCATCACCAGGCGCGTGATCGAGCCGAACGTCGTCGTCTGTCGTCGAGCGGCGGCTTGGCTGCACGGCGCGGACGTCCTCGACTACCGGGGGTTCCCCGCAACACCGCCTATCGAGGTGGCAACCCGTCAACGAGCCGATCGGCCGAGAAACCGTCTGATGACGCCGCACGTCGCCGACGACCTGTTGCCGAGCGACATCACCGAGATTGGCGGCATCCAGGTCACCACGCCGCTCCGTACCGCTGCCGATCTCGCACGCTTCGCGCCGCGTCCCGACGCCCTCGTCGCCGTTGACGCCTTTCTGAACAAGAAGCTCATCACGCACGAGCCGTTCACCAAGAGCCTGGTGCGCTGGCGCGGTCGGCGCGGCGTCCGACAGGCGTACGAGATCGCCGGCCTCGCTGACGCCGGAAGCCAGTCGGGAGGTGAGTCTCGGCTCCGCCTGCGCGTCCTCGACATGGGCCTGCCGCGCCCCGAGTGTCAGATCCCGGTCCACGACCTCTTCGGGGTTGTGCGCTTCTACCTCGACCTCGGCTGGTCCCGGTGGCGGCTGGCACTGGAGTACGACGGCGAAGAGTTCCACACCGAAGACGACGCCGAACACGACGCACGTCGCCGCACATGGATCCACGATCGCGGCTGGACGGTCAAGGTCTACCGGAAAGCGGACGTCTTCACGCCGTCCCAGCACCTCGAGGACGAGGTCAGCAGATTGGTGCGCCAGATGATGTCCGGGCGGACGGCGTCAACCAGACGTGCACTCGACGCCTGAAAGCGTCACCCAGGTGTGCACTCGGCGAGCGGGCCGGTGCGGTCAGTGGGAGGAGCGGCGACGGCGCGTGGCGGCGACCAGCAGGAAGCCGGCACCGATCAGAAGCGCAGCCACCAGGACGGTCCCCGCGATCTCACCACCGGTACGCGGAAGCGCACCATTGATGATCGGGACGCCGCCGGCGTTGGTGTCGTCGGCTGCGTTCCCGCCGGAGCCACCACCGTTGCCACCGTTGTCGACCGGGACGACGTTGTCGCCTGCTTCGGTGACCGTGATGTCGGCCGAGAGTGCGAGGTCTTCACCGGTGTCGGAGGTGCCCGACATCGTCACCTTGTTGATGCCGGCGACCGTGAACTTCACCGATGTCGTCGCGATGCCCTTGCCATTGGCCGATGCACCAGAGGACCCGACGGACGCACCGTCGACGCTGACGTCAACGGCCACTGCCGAGCCGGAGCGGAAGGTCTGCGCGGTGAACTTGACCGACTGACCGACCTTCGCGGTGAACGAGCTGGCTGTGATCTTGTAGAAGACCGGCGGGTACGGGCCAGGCTCGGCGTTCGCCGGGGCCAGACCGATCGGCATCGCCAGAACAGCGGTGGCGGCTACCAGAGCCATACCGCGACGCAGTGTTGTGGTGCCGAACACCCCTGCACCCCCATCGTGTGACAGTCCCGAAGCAATTGACCCCGAGCACTCGTGACGTGAACGCGAGACCAGTCGAAAGACCGACCTCGTGCATCGACTCGCCCAGCGTAGCGGCATATGGGCGGATTGACGCTAGTCGGCGCCGCACTTCCTGGTGTCGGCATCAACTGTGGCGGGCTTGACCAGGGGCGTCACGAACGTGCTCAGCTCCCCGGGGGCCGGCGGCTCGGCCACCTCGAACACCAACGTGGTGGACTCCCCGGCCGGTAGCTCGATCCCCGCCCGGAAGACCGTGTGGCCCTGCTCCTTGCCCTGCTCCACGTCGACAGGCTTTCCGTCCTGCACCGCGCTGACCAGGGACGATCCGGCTGTCGCGTACACCTGGGAGAAGAAGAAGGTGTCTCCGTTGCCGTTCTGGAGCTGCCCGTCCGAACCCAGTGGGCGGTCACCTCTCGCGCCGATGTAGAGCGGAAGCGTGCCGTCGGACGGGGCGGTGTTCTTGTACGTCACGGTGATCTGGCCCCGACGACCCCCGTCCGGGGTGCACCCGAGCAGCTCGTAGGTCAGCGACTGCCCCAGGTAGTAGTCGAGCTTGTTTCCCCCGCCGTTGATGGTGGCCAGCCCCGCGAACGGCGCCCCGTCGCCCGGCAGCGCTCCCCCCACCGCGGACGCCGCCAGCTGCTTCTGCTCGTTCACCCGATCGGAGTACACCAGGAGGCGCCGCTCACCGGCCGCCTTGCCCAGGGCGTCGATCAGCGCCCGCGGGTCGGCCTTGCCCGAGAAGACCGCGTCCAGCGCCGCCTTGGCCACCTGCTGCAGGTACTCGTCGCGAACCGCGTCGTCGTCGATCAGGAAGTAGATCTCGTTCTCGGTGAACGAGACGACGTTGTCGGCCGAGATCACCCGCCCATCGGGCAGGGTTACCGGCCCGGTGGCCTCGAGCAGGTACGACAGCGTCACCGGGTCGGTGGTGATGGCCCCGTCCAGCTTCTCGCCGGTGCGGTCCTGCCACATCTTCAGCCACAGCTGGGCCGCGTAGGGGTAGTGCGGCGAGATGTTCGCCCCCACCCAGGTGGTCGGGTTGTTTCCGTACAGAGCGGCGTAGTCGGGGCCGAAGTCGAGCGGCACCTCGTCGTAGACCTGGTTGTCGAGCTTCGAGCGCGGCGCCAGCTGACGCACCTTCACCTTGCCGTCGTCGGCGCTGACAATGCCGAACGACCCGAAGAAGCCGCCGGTTCCGCGCGCCTCGTTGTTCGACTGCAGCGCCAGGAAGTAGCGCCGCCCACCGTCGGCACCGAGCAGCGGCGGAATCAGCGCCGCCCCCTGGGCCGCCGACCGTGTCTCGTCAAGGGCGTCGTCGAGCTCGGTCTGCAGCGAGCTCACGGCGTCCTGCACCCGCGCAGGTGTGCGTGCCGTGTCGATGCCGGCGACGTCGGCGGTGATCTGGCTCAGGCTTGCCTGCGCAGAGTCCAGCGCGGGGGACGCGGTCTCGAACGCCGCAAGGTTGAGCTGGTCGCGGTCAGCCCGCAGCGAGTCGGGGCTCAGCGCGGTGCCCGCGACCAGCAGGTCAGGCAAGGCGTCCTGGGCAAGCGAGTCAGCAGCCTCGGCGACATCGCTCACCGCTGCTGGAGTCGTGCCGAGCACCGGGATGACCGAGGCGATGGTGAACACCGGGTCGCTGGTGGCCTGAACCGCGCGGGCGGTGTCGCCCTGCACGACGGACAGCTTCTGCGCCGCATCCGCAGTACGGCCCTTGGCGAGGTCGTCGCGCACCAGGGTGACGCCGGCCCGGGCGCTCGTGAGTGCGTCGGCGGCCTGCTGGCTTCTGACCACGATCCAGATCGCGCCGACGGCCACGACCGCCACCCCCACCACGAGCACAAGCAGGATGCGGGAGCGGCGGGTCACACGGCCCATGGTGACAGCACCTCGGCGATGAACGCGCCACCGGCGTGCCAGGGCCTGGCGTCCGAGTCTGCGGTTCGCCTGCGTCCACCCGCCGCAGGCCTTACCGTCAACAGATCGGAATGATCAAGGAGCTCGCATGTCACAGACCAGCGTCACCAGGCTCGTGCGACTCGCTATCCCCACCCTTGCCCTAGTCGCGGTGGCGGTTTCCTCCCCGGCACCGGTGGCCCTCGGCGCAACGTGTACCCCGACGTGGCAGAACCTCGTTACCAAGGAGAACGCCGACGCACTGCTGATCGGCCCGCGCGGGCACGTCCTCACCAGGGAGTCAGACCCCGGCGCTCTCTCGGGGCTGTGGCTGCACCGACCCAACGGCACAGTCGAGGCGGTCACCGCCAGCGGCTCAGCCGTTCCGAGCGGTCCCACCGACGTCAACGGACGAGGGGTCGTGCTCGGCACGTCGAACGTCGCTCAGGGCACCAACGTCCCTTACGTGCCCTGGGTCTTCCACCACCACACGTACTCGACGCTGTCGTTTCCCAACGACGGCCTGGACTATGTCGCCTCCGCACTCAACGGGGCGGGCACCGCGGTCGGGGTCAAGACGAACGCCCGCAACTTCTCACCGTCGCTGACCAACTACACCGCCACGCCGGTCACCTGGCCGACCCTGGCTGACGGTCCGACGCCGCTTCCTCTGCCCAACGGCTACTACGTCATCAACGACCGAGGTCGCTCCCTCATCAACGTGCGGGGCGACGGCCTGGTGTCCGCAGTCGTCGACAACCATGCCGGCTCGCGCTACCTGGCCCGCTGGACGAGCACGACCGCCCAACCCACACTCGTGCCACTGCCCGCTGGCGCCACGTTCGTGGACGTTGCCGGTCGATGGGTGTTGGGGCAGACGGGCTCAGGAACTCTGCCCGCCGACGTCCTCGTCATGAATCCCAAGGCCGGCGTCGTGCTTCACGCGGCGAATGCCTTGACCGCACGCCGGATCAGCCAGAACGGCTCGTACGTCCTCGGCACCGGCGGCGGCTCGGTGTACGGACGCGGCCTCGGCGTTCCGCGAGACGGTATCCAGTACTACTCCGGCGTCGACATCGCCGGCCTCGATCACGGGACGGCTGTCGTCGACTCGGGGATCGGGGTCGCCGTGCTCGGCTGCACCGCCGGGATGGGCGTGGCGACCTACGTGACGGTCACTCCACTCGGATAGCTCGGAGCGCAACCATGACGCGTCCGCCGCCGGTCGTCAGTGGCGCTGCGGCATGACCGTCTCGACGCTCACGGGGCGTGGCTCACCTTCGCCGCCATCGGGCGCCGCCAGCACCGCGGCGTCGTCGGGCACCTGACGCTTCAGCAGACCCAGGGCCACCGG
>JAHELE010000153.1 GCA_024644345.1 Actinomycetes bacterium
GGGCACGGCTAGGGCACGCGCCGAGTCGTCCGGTGTCCGCTCACTCGCTACCGAAGGTCTTTACCTGGGGCGATGGGTGGAGCGGGTGACCGGGATCGAACCGGCATGGCCAGCTTGGAAGAACCCTCCGAGCCATCCACGTTTGTGCATCAGCGTACGTCTTGGCAGGTCACAGCGGTACCCGTGAACATCGACGTCCGTTCGAATCCGGCAACGTTCAGCCACTTAGGGCACGCGAAGGGCACGGCGGGCGCGATTGGAAGCGCTACGGATCTTCGTCGGTCGAGATCCACGACCTCGACCGGTGGGCCCACCGGTGTCCGGCGACGTCGTTCATGATCGCCGGATCGGCGAACGTGTAGACACTTTCGAGTAGTTCTCCGAACTCCCCGGGTAGGCGGTCGGTGAGCGTTTGCCGGCGAACCCAGGCTGTCCAGCGGATTTGCGCTAACTCTGGGTAGCCCTGAAGGGTTTCCCGCAAGGGGATCAACTGCGTACCGCGGTGTGCGGCCACCTCTTGGAGAGCCCTAGTCAGATTGTCCCCGTCGACGTCCTGCTGAGCGTTCAACAGATATATGTCGGCGAAGTCGCGCCATCGCGTGTTCGCTGTACCTCGTTGGATGGCTGTAACGACCTTCTCGGCGTAGACCGCCGTGATCGGGTAGCCGAGAAGTCGGATGGTCCCGCCGAGCAACGCGGGCACCTCGACCATTCCTGGAGCCGGCCACACGGGGTCTCCGATGTTGACGTCGATGTGGAACGAGAGATGGGCTTGCGCAAGTTCGCAGCGCATGCTCACTCGGACCCCGGAATACTCGTCGTCGTCGCGGATGAGTTCGGCCCGGGCGCTTCCAACGTCGAAGTCCAGTCCGTCGTTCCGTTCGGCCCGCGCGATTCGGGAGCACAGTTGCAAGACGACGTCTCGCTCGTTGTCGAGATCTCTTGCCAAGAAGTCCACATCCCGGGTGGCTCGTCGGGTTCCGTAAGCGGCAAGCAGGACTCCTCCTTTGAGCACCAGGGTGTCTCGGTCGTCGCCTTCAGCGAGTCGGGTGAGGAATCCCTCGAGCACGTAGAGCTCGAGCAACTCTTGTGTTGGACGCTGCTCGCGGCTGGCCTTGTTTTGCAGGTCCAGGTACACACGTCCGGCCTCAGTCGCGCGGGTCGGCCTCGTCACAACAGGATCTCGATTGACCGTCGCAGTGGAGCTTGTGCTCTTGGCCACGGGGCCGCCATCGTCAGAAGCGCGGCAGGTTGTGAGCCGCTTTGCCGCAGCCACCGACGTAATGCCTCCACTGCTATCTCGGTGCCAGTTGTTCCGCGAGTATTGAAGGCATCGATGATGCTGCGTTCGGCGCTATAGAGCCCAACACTGATGCCGTCTTCGATCGTGAGCTGTCCGCGACCGATGGTGAAAGTGGCGGGGTCAAACGAGTGCCAGCGCGCAACAACGGGCCGTGCAGGGTGGCGCGTCCTGCGAGGCAATGCCAGATCGAACATCGAGGGGATCTCGTCGGTGAGTTCATGCCGAGCCAGAGCAGTGGTTAGACAGATCGTCGCCGCTGGGGCCCGTAGGGCAACCTCGAGAAGATCGAGATCGACGGGGTCGGCGTTTACCTGTCGGTACAGACCCCGCGAGAACCTTATGAGTGCTCCCTCAGCGATCAGGCGGGATCGCAGCCCTCGGGTGAGTCCGGCCTCGTCGGCCTGGCGGGACGTGAACGCTGCCGGCATCCCCAAAGCATCCAGATCGACAGTCGTCTTGGGACGAGCCACTGTCTTCCCCTTCCGGTTTCTCACACAATCGTAGACAGATCGTGACTCCTGTCAACATTTACGCAGAAAACGATCGCTGCCATTGGGCGGGATCGCCATGCCGCCCTTCAGCACCCATCCATCACCTACGGCGACCGCCTAGGAATCAACTAGCTGATGCCCACTTACACAAAGAAACCGACAGACCCCCGCCAAGATCACACGACGCGACCGGTACCCCTCACTCGCGTTCGCCGAAGTCGCGTGCTCGTGCTGTTAGCGAACGATGACCTTCGCACGAACCGCGTCGACGGCGTGTACGGCCCAGACCGAAGTGCTCGTCACGGGGCACGAGACTGCGGAACCGGCACTATCTCCGCCCGGTCCAACCTCGGCGCGACCTGGCGACGCGCATGCATGTCGGCTGGGGTGCCGCAGGTGCGGTTGCACGACCTGCATCACGTCGCCCAGGTCATCGCCGCCGAAGCGGGCGCCACCATCCTTGAACTTATGGCCAGACTCGGACACGCCACCCCGGCCGCGGCATTGGTCTACCTCCATGCCCGTCAGGACCGCGACACCCAACTCACCCTGGCTCTCGCCGCCGCGATGGTTCGGACGGGCCGCGCCTGAGAGGTAACCCGCCTGCCTGCGAGGTGAGAAGCCATTCGAAGGCATCGCCGGGTGCCAACTGGGTCGCAGTAGCGGCAGGTCATGGGTCCCTCCGGGTAAATGACCAGGCCGCCGCGGTGAGCGCGATCACCAGCCATGCGGCGAGGACGAGGGCTGCGGCTGTTGGTGACAGCAGGTTCGAGGTGTTGGTCGACAGGGACGTGGCCGATAGGGCTGCCCCGGCGTTTGAGGGTAGGTACTGCGTCACGGTGTCCCAGCTGTCAGGCAGTAGCAGCGGGATGAATGTGGGAATGATGAGGACGACGGCAACCAAGGTTGAGATCCCGGTGGCGACACTTCGAAGCAGGACGCCAAGTGAGAGCCCCAGTAGTGCGATGGCGACCAGGTAGAGGCTGGTTCCCGCCACGGCGCGCAGCGTTTCACTGTCCCGCAGGGTCGCCGATGTCGCGCCGCCTGCGTTCAGGAAGGCGTTTCCCAGTAGAAATGCTCCGAACACTCCCACGGTTGCAGGAACCACTGAGGCTGCGAGAACGGCGGTGAACTTGGCGGCCAAGGCGGTCAGCCTCCGGGGAACTGCGGTCAGCGAGGTGCGCATCATGCCGGAGGTGTACTCACGTGCGACGGTGAGGCATCCAAACACCCCGATGAGGAGTGTGGCGAAGTCGCTGCCGACGAGCACGGTCGCCACGGGGTCGTTGGCATCGAACGGTGGTGGCCCACCGCCAGGCCCGGTGGTTTGGACGGACCCGGTGCTCGACAGGGCCGCGATGCTGCCTATTGCTATCAGCAGGAAGGCGCAGCCGCCGAGTAGGTACACGGTGGACCGCAAGGTCCGTAGCTTCAGCATCTCAAAGTGAAGCGCGGACCAGAACGTCAAACGGTCGGGAGGATGAGCCGCACCACCGGGATCTGTGGACCAGTCAGAAGTGGTTCGCGGACGGCCACTGGTCGAGGCATTCATGCTACTGATCCCCTTCCGTGGTAGTCCACAGATTCATGGGTGAGCTCCATGAACGCCTCCTCCAGTGACGGGGAGTCGGGAACAAGCTGGTGCAGAACTATTCGGTGTGACAGGGCTAGTTCACCGATGACGGCGCTATCTAGCCCCACGACGTGCACGGTGTCCGGGGCCAGCATCTCGATAGACGCCCCGTGCTGGGCCATGGCGACTGCCAACGCCGCCGCGTCCGGCGCGACGACTGTCACAGCGGTTTGTCGGGCTGACTCAATGAATCCGAGCATTGTGGTGTTGGCGAGGATCTTGCCTCGACCGATGATGATGAGATGTTCGGCGACCAGTTCCATCTCGCTCATCAGATGCGAGGAGAGCAGCACCGTCCGCCCCTGGGCGGCCAGCTCGGTGAGTAAGTCACGGACCCACAGAATCCCGTCGGGGTCTAGTCCGTTGACTGGCTCATCGAGCATCAAGACCTGCGGGTCGGCTAGCAGCGCGGTCGCAATGCCGAGCCGCTGGCCCATCCCGAGAGAGAAGCCACCGGCGCGGCGATCAGCTACCGCAGCGAGACCGACCATCTCGAGGACCTCGTCGACTCTCCCTCTCCCGATTCGGAGGGTGGCAGCCAGGCAGCGTAGGTGGTCTCGTGCGGTCCGCCCCTTGTCCATAGCGTTGGCATCCAACAGGGCACCGATTTCGGCCAGGGGCGCAGACGACTCGACGTATGCCTGGCCGCAGACCCGGGCGCGCCCCGTTGTGGGTCGGTCGAGTCCGAGGATCATCCGCATCGTGGTCGACTTTCCAGCGCCGTTGGGCCCGAGGAAGCCGGTGACGACACCGGGCTGAACGGTGAACGAGATGGAGTCCACGGCCACCACGTCGCCGAAGTGTTTGCTCAACTCTTCTACCTCGATCACGGCAGTATCCCTAGTCAGTTCGTGGGGGGTGCGGGAAGGTCGATGTTGCAGGCCCTCAGCGCTCGCTGGACCTGCTTGTCCTTGAAGAGTGTTTGTAGCGCGGTGACGTCGAGGCCAGCGGGCGGCTGGGTTGAGCTCGCCGCGGTTGGGGGAGCACCGGTCGGCAAACCGCCGGGTACTTCGATGCCTGCGGCGGTCAGGCATTGCGAGACCTCACCGAGTAGTGCCGGGTCGAACCCACCGGTGCCCCCGGTGGGGGGGCCGGTCGTGGAGCTATCGGTGGTCCCGGGGTCCGACGAACACCCAACGAGCAGGGTGAGGGCCAGTAGGGGCGTGATGCCGGTGGCTCCGAGGCGAACAAATGTTCTGGTGCTCATGTTACGTACTCCTTGGGTTCTGGGTGATCGGTCGGGATTACCTGGTGGTGATTTCGTCGGCGGCGACGGTCCCGTCGGTGGCCACCGACCCGGAGACGGTCACTTTGGTTCCGCGTTTGAGGTCGCTCAGGGCAATGGCGGTTCGTTCGATGACGTTGGTGCTGCGAGAGATCTCTACGCGCCGGATGTTGCCGCCGAGGTCGCGCACGATCACGACGTCGCCATTGATCTTGGTGACGCGTCCGACGACGGCAGCGCCGGAGATCTGTCCAGTGCCTGCGGTTCCTGTCCCTCCTGTCAGGCCCGCGAGGGCAGACAGGTCAGGGACGCCACCGGCTCCCAGGCCTGATAGCGCTGACTCGGTGGTCGATGCGGGGTTGAGTTGGCGTTGCACGAGTGCGCCGGCGCCGAATGCGAGGGTCATGATCAGAGCAACGGTGAGGAT
>JAHELE010000154.1 GCA_024644345.1 Actinomycetes bacterium
GGTGCGTGCTGCCACGTCTCTCCCCTTCACGCCGACGGCGATGTTCCGCCAGGTGGGTGAGTCCTTTCGGACTATGTCAGCGGGAAGATCGGCGCATCGGGGGCCACCCTTGAGTGCTAACCCACAATTCGTCGCAAGATCTCTCGTGGGCGACTGGGCTGATCAGGTGAGGGTGTCCAAGTACACGTCCCACACCTGGCCGCCCCACAGGATCGCCAGCAGGGCACCTGCGAGCATGAACGGCCCGAACGGGATCTTGCTCTTGCGGCCCGCTTTCCGGACCAGCATCAGGCCCCCTCCCACCACTCCGCCGAGCAGGAAGCCCAAGAACCCGCCCACCACGAGCACACTCCAGCTAAGCCATCCCAGTGCCAGCCCGAGGACCCCAGCCAGCTTGACGTCACCGAACCCCATGCCCGCCGGATAGATGACGGCCAGAAGGAAGTAGAAGGCGAAGAGAGCGAGGGCGGCGAGCCAGGATCTGAGATAGCCCGACCAGTCACCGTCCGCCACAGCAGGTACCAGGAGGAGCGCTCCTAGCACGACATAGCTCGGCAGGGTCAGCGCGTTGGGGAGTCGCTTGGTGTCGAGGTCGATCGCCGCCAGCGCGAGACCGACCGACGCGAAGTAGAGGTAGGCAGGTAGCTCCCACGACCACCCGAAGCGCCAGAGCATGACCAGCCACAGCGCTGCATGCGTCACCTCGACGACCGGGTATCGCACGCTGATCGGCTCGGCGCAGTGCCGACACCGCCCCCTCAGGACGAGCCAGGACAGCACAGGAACGTTGTCTCGTGCCGCGATCTCGACGCCACAGCGAGGACACCGGGACCTGGGGTGGACGACCGACTCACCTGCCGGCACGCGCGCGATCACGACGTTGAGGAACGAACCGATCAGCAGGCCGACAAGCGCGAGCAGCGACGCAAAGTACATGTCCACGAGATCATCTAACGGGCCGACTGGACCAAACGCGCCAGCGGCACGCCGTCAGCCGGTGTACTCGAGCCAGAGAGTGGTGTTGACCACGCTGTAGACCGGTGCTTCAACAGACTGGTCGTACGTGATCGTCATACCCTGGACTGTGTTGGTCCCTGCTGCTGCGCAGGTGTTGTTGGAGATGATGGAGCCTTTGACGGTCGAGCTCGAGGTCTGGATGTCGACTTTGTCTCCGGCCAACATGAGCCCGGACTGGGCCGTGGAGTTGGCGCTGCCATACAGCGATCCTTGGGCGATGAAGATGACGCCGCGGAGGTAGTTCTGGATGTCGAAGAGCTTCCAGCTGATGTCGCCGCCGAACTTGTTGCATGTGGCAGCGTTCGTGTACCCGGCTGGATACTTTGACTCGGCCAACACCGAGACGGTCTGGAGAGTGCTCGAGTTTCCAAGGGCTCCCACCACGGCATCCGCCCCATACACGTAGTAGGCGCCGGGGTACGACGTACCCGTGTTCTGCAACGTCCACTTGCCCGGCGTCGTTGCGGAACCAGCTGTCCAGTACCAGCTGTTGTAAGGCGAAGTCGAGATCTGGGTCCCACTACACGGGCCGCTGGCCGCTGGCCGCCGCACAGTTCCGTTGTCGCACAAGTCGAACCACTGGCCAGTGGTCAATGCGTACTCGTTGTAGACCGCGCGAGGGTTCGCCATCGGAACGCGCTCTTCGGGCTGACTGGTCTTGCAGCCGCCGGCAATCCCAGCCGGGCAGGCGTTGACGGTACCCGTGGCAGTGATCGCGCCAGAAACGCTGAGGCTGTTGTTGATTCCGGTCACATCTGCGTTTGTGTGGACGTCCGCTGGTAGCCCGGCGATCGCATTGATCGCCACAGACCCCAAGAAGTTCACCGAGCCGTCGGTCAGCAGAGCCTGCCCAGGACGGTAGGGGGCGAAGATGTACTCCACCTTCAGTAGTCGCTCCTTGGCGTTGGCGGCCAGGCGCGAGGGCGACCACCCCATCGAGTACACGATCTGCCGACCGGGCACCTTGAAGGAGACGTACTCGCCCTGGGCATTTTTCTTGGTGCAGCTGGACGGCAGAGCGTTCAGCGAGGTGCGCGCCCAGGTCTTCTCGGTGGACTCAGTGGCGAACACGCTCGACGATGGTGCCGCGGGTCGACACGCCACCGGGGATTCGTAGCTCACGCTCGGAACCTGGTTTCGCGCCGACTGAATATTGCTGAGCTCGGTATCGACGCCAGACTCCGCAGCAGCAAGCGACTGCTCGAAGTTGACATGGTCACTGCTGCTGCCGAGGGAACGGATTGCAGTGGCGGTGATCACGGTGAGCAGGATCGCCATCATGGCGCTGATCCCGATCACCAGGATCAGGCCGATTCCTTCATCCTGCCGGATCAGTCGGGTCAGGATCACAGAGCGCCTCATAGTTGCCATGTCAGCTCACATTCCGAATGCGCTCAGTGAAGGTGTTGGTCCGTTCGTTGCTGCCGTAGGCCAGGGCGGAGTCGTACTGCAGCGTGACCTTGACAAGACGGGTGTTTGTGGCGTCAGTCGCAGACAGCGGCGTCGCCAGGCAGTCGGCCGGGTCGTCACTCGGAGCGCTGAGGTAGCAGAAGGCCAGGCTGCTGACCAGGGTTCGCGCCTGCAGCTGCACCTGTCCCCCGGCAGTTGATCGGAGGGTGTTGAACTGGGTTCCCGAACCTGCGTCGACCACGGACCAGGTGATGATCTCGTCCGGCTGCGCGGTGGCATTGCGGACGTAGTCGGAGTTGTAGTCGATCCACAGCACCAAGTTGCTTCCCGTCGCACCGGCATCTACCCCACGGGAGACACGAATGTCGCGGCCCAGTCGCTCCACGACTACGCGGGTATCAGAAAGCCCGGTCGCCTCATCTGTGGCGATTCGTACCTGCTTCTGGCTCATGAGGACGGCCGCGGACACGATGGCGCCAAGAACTCCGATCAGAACCATGGCGACGATGAGTTCCACCAGAGTCATGCCGTCGTCGCTACGGATGCAAGAGCGCAGGTGTCGCATGTCAGGCCACGCTCAGGTAGAGGAATGACTTCGAGGGATCCTGCTCGTAGTCGAGTCGAATTTTCTGCCCGGCAGTGCCGCCAGTCACCCAGAGGCGCGTCGAGAGGTTCATGGGAAAGCCTTGAACCTTGTTCGACACTGCAAATGACGTGGCGATTGTCATCGGGATGGTGACCCTCGCCCAGCTGTTCGCGGTCGCACAGCTGACCGTGGTGGAGCCAGCGCCCTCCTGAGCCCACGTTCCCGTCAGCTTGTCATGGAACGTGCCTATGGCCCCGTTCAAAGTGACATTCGCGCCCGCCACGGGACACGACACAACCACGCTGACCGTCGCAGTACCGGCCGCAACAGTCTTGTTCGTCGAGGGGTTCCAACGCCATTCGGCCACCTGTGCCGCCGCCGTGCTCGTGGCGCTTCCGCCGGTGGTCAGCGACCGGCCAGTTCCCGCCCCCGCCTCCGTTGAGTAGTTGGCACTCGCCGGCTGGTTCAGACATATGTTCTCGGTCATCGAGTTCACGAGCTGGCTCGCGGTGTCTCCGGACGTCGCCGTCGTTCCGTTTCGGAACCCGAAGGGCGTTCCCGCCCCGCTGGGAGTTGGTGCACAGACCGTGCTGGGAGGTGCGGTCCCAGTTCCGGTCGGTGTCGCGCTTCCGCCGGTGGAGCCATTTGTCACGGTGACGGTGTACGCGCCGACACCAACAACCGCACCGTCGGCCGTGGGTTGCGCCGATGACTGGAGATTGAAGGTAACGGTGGAGACGCCCAGCTCGGCGGCCGGAATGGGCCGCTGGGCAACGACACAGAAGGGTGGGTTGTTGTTCGGGTCAATCTTGCCGGTGTCGGGGCGCGTGTCTCCCAACGCCGAGTCGGTGTTGGTCAGCGCCGTGGTCTCGCCGGGCTCGCGCGATCCGTTGCAGTCTGAGTCGACGTAGTACGTCCACGTGGTACCGGTAGATGCCGCGATGTTGAAGGTGTCGCGCGCACCTCGGTTGATCACCTGGAACCCCCACGTGAGCGTCGAGCCGGGAGTCTTGGTGGTCGTGGTCGGAGAGGTGGGGACCACCGAGTACCGCGGAAGCGGGAGGCCCCGCGTCGTCTCGGTGATGACGGTCGAGATGGAACGCTCGTGCGTCTGGCCGTAGGTGGTCCAGGTGGCGACGATCGTGAGACGTTTCTGGTATGGCTGGCCGGCGCTGTCCAGACCGGTGCCCGTTGGTGTCGTCACATAAGTCTTGGTGATGTACTCGACGCCATCAGCGGTAGTGCTGCTCGGCGCCGTCTCGACATGCGGGTTGACCGACCCGGTCGACTTGGCCCAGACATTCTCCTGGCCCACACCGTTGGGAACCGTGTACTTGGGGGTCGGTCCAGTAGTGATGGCGTTGTCGCCGACCTGCAGATCTGAGGTGACCATTGCCACCGTGGCGTAGTTGACGCCTCTTGTTTGTTCCACCAGACGGTTCAGGACATCGACCGCCTGCTGGTTCTGCCGGGCTACAACCGATGCCCGGACACCGGCCAGACCTGCGGCCGCCATGGCCGAGAAGACCACTGTGGCGATGGTGAGGGCGACAATGAGCTCGATCAGGGTGAAGCCATCCGCCTCTTGGCGACGACGCAGAACCGCACGTACCGTGGCTACCACCGCATGCTCCTTTGTACCTCGCCCATGCCGCCTCATCGGCGCCTGTACATCGGTTCTTGAGCAGACGAGGGGCCGATCCCGCAGGATCAGCCCCTCGTTCACTCGTCCGGGTCAGCGCGTCACGGCCCGCCGTTGGTGATGAAGCCGCCGTTGACACCTCCGGTCGAGACCGGGCACCCTGCACTGCCTTTGTCCTGCAGGCCACCAGCCTGGCTGTCGTAGTACCAGACTTCGTCAGACTGGGTGCTCTCCCCGCGAAGGCAGTACCCCAGGCTGTCGTACGACTCAACAGTGACAGTCACCGTCTGCGACGCCCGCACATCCGAGCCATCCGCCAACAGCTCGGCCACGGTTCCGTAGTTGAACTCCGAGGTGAAGTAGCTCTCCTCGAACTCCGCCATCAGTCGCATGTCGCTCTTGACCGCGGCGTCGGTGGCCA